>CAKQNH010000210.1 GCA_934255105.1 uncultured Pirellulaceae bacterium | reverse complement strand
CCCACTACCTGCGCACCCAGCAGTTGGCCATTGCTCGGTCGGTAGAGCAATTTGACCGTCAAGTTCGTCGCACCGGGATAATAACTGGAGTGCTGGGGGGCTTGAATAATAACTTGGCGGAAGTCGATTTGCTCATCGCGGCACATGCGTGAATTGAGTCCCGTCGAACCAGCGGCCAGTCCAAACACGCGCACGATAGACGTCCCCTGGACGGCTGCCAGTGGTTGCGAGTGGCCAACTGCCGCAAAGGCGCCGGCGATCCGCCCCGAGCGATTGGCGGGGCCGGCCAGGGGTACCAGCGCAGGGCGACCGAGCGTTCCATGCTGATACTCCACGATATCGCCAACCGCAAATATGTCGGGATCGCTGGTCTGGCAATGCTCGTTGATCACCACCCCACCGCGTTCGCCCAGCTCCAATCCGGCCGCTTGAGCCAATCCTGTTCTGGGACGCCCCCCAATCGCCACAATCACCAGATCGGTTGGAACCGATTCATTGTCGGGCAGTTTGACCGCAGTGACTCGCTTGGTGTTGCCGGTGAGCAACCCTTGAACTTCCACGCCGAGCATGACCTTGACACCTGCCTGGCGCATTCCCAATTCGATCAGTTTGGCCATTTCCGGATCGAGCGTCGCGAGCACTTGCGGCAAGCGTTCGATCAGCGTCACCTCGATACCGCGCGCCTTGAGTTGTTCGACTATCTCCAAGCCGATATATCCCGCGCCGATCACCGTTGCCCTTTTGCAGGGATGCTTCTTCATGTTCTCCAGAATGCGGTCCATGTCATCCAGTGTCCACAGCGAAAACACATTGTCCGCTGGCACTTCGCAGAACGCTGGACTGATCGGCTCCGACCCCGGAGCCAAAATCAAGCGATCGTAGGGGACCTTGAACTCCTCGCCCCCGCTGGTCGTACCGGTAACCGTCTTGGCCGAACGATTGATGGTCGTCACTTCATGTCCCGTCCGCACCCGCACGCGAAAGCGGTTCCAGAATAGCTCGGGCGTGGCTACCAACAGTTTGCCACGCTCGGCAATTTCACCTCCGATGTGATACGGCAAACCACAGTTGGCAAACGAAATCACCGGTCCCTTTTCCAGTATTGTGATCTCGGCCTGTGCATTGCAACGCCGCGCCCGAGCGGCGGCCGAAGCCCCCCCCGCCACGCCACCCACGACCACAATTCGCAAATTTCCGCTTTCACTGGCCCGTTCGTTTGGCGACATGCTAAGTTCTTTCCATGCTCAGTTGATGTATCTTAAGTAACTCAGGCGCTGGGATTTGCCGCATTAGCACCAAATTATAGCGTGGTTTTCAAAATCGCAACCCGCAACCTCAGCCAGGACGTTTTGTAGCCGTCGATTGTAGAACGGTTGTCCCAACCGTTTCCCGATTTGTAGAACGGTTGTCCCAACCGTTTCCCGATTTGTAGAACGGTTGTCCCAACCGCTTCCCGATTTGTAGAACGGTTGTCCCAACCGCTTCCCGATTGTAGAACGGTTGTCCCAACCGCTTCCCGATTTGTAGAACGGTTGTCCCAACCGTTTCCCGAAGCAGTTGGGACAACTGCTCTACTCTTCTCTACCCCAAAATTAAAGTTGGATGGGGCAGCAGGCTCTGAAATTTTGCGTAGCGAAACTCGCCAAGAGTTTCGGCAGAACCCCTTGCCGAAAGCCTTGGCGACTTCCGCTACCATCGGAAACTCGCGATTCTAAAACCCCACAGCCTATGTGGATTGTGAATCGGGCGGAGCGCTGCGACTGAGCCAACGTTCCAAATTATCCGGCAGCGAGCGCAAGTGCAAATCGCGTTGCGGAAAGGCTATTTCAATTCCAGCATCGTTAAAACGCTGATAGATCTGCTGATGCAGCTCATTGACAGTGCCCAAGCGATTGTCGAGCGACGATAGAAACGCGCGTAGCGCTAGATTGAGCGAACTGCTGTCAAACAGATCAAACGTTACCGATGGCGCCGGCTCTTGCATGATATTGGGATTGTCTTTGCAGATCTCTTTCAGTAACTCGCTGGCGAGACGCATGTCGCTGCCATAGGCCACGCCAACTTTGATCTCAATGCGATTGGTCGTGTCGCTGAGTGTCCAGTTGAGCAGTTTGTTTGTGATCAGATCTTTGTTGGGGACGATCAATTCCTGGCGATCCCAGTTGACAATCGTGGTAGCTCGCATGCGAATCTTGCTGACACTGCCGGTGGTACCATCAATGGACACAACATCCCCCACGCGAATGGGTTGCTCGAATAACAAGATCAAACCGGAAACGAAGTTGGCAAAGATCTCTTGCAAACCGAAACCTAGTCCAACTCCCAACGCTGCTACCAACCACTGAATGCTCTCCCACTTCAATCCAATGGTCGAGGCTACCACGATGATACCTAGTCCAAAAATTGCATAGCGGCTGAGCGTGGTGATGGCATACCGCGCCGCACCCGTCAGCGGCAGATGCTGCAAGAAGGCAATTTCCAACAGCCCCGGCACGTTGCGACCTGAAATGACAAATAGCAACACGATGGGAATCACCACTAACACGTTGGCTAGCGTGATCGTGAACGTATCCTTCGTGACCTCACCCTGCACGGGCCACAAGCGAACGCCTTCCAGCAGCGCCACAGCAGGCAGTACGTCGGACCAGATGACGAACAGCATCACAAAAATGAACATCACTACAAAGCTGGTCACCAATCGCCGAGTCTGCTCGTTGATAGCCACCAAATCCACGCGGGGCTCTTCAATCGGGGCAGGTAGTTCACCGCTGGGGTCCCGCTTGGCAGCATCCTCTAACCGCTGCCGCGCCTGAGCCAGCATCAGTCGACGTCGATTGAGCACTAACCAACGCATTAACATGAAGTAGCTCACGGCTACTAAGGTCACCATCCACTGAGTCGACATCACGTGAATTGCCAGTCGCTCGGCCGTGTAATGGAATCCCACAAAGCTAACTGCCGCCAGTCCCAACGGAAGAACGCATACGGTGGGATACCACAGCCAACTCAAGCGATCGACCCAACCACCTGAATTGCTTGCCAAAAACCCGCTGACAACTCCGCTGCGCGGCGCAAACACGCGTGCCAAAAAGAGACTCAGCAGCAGCATTAGGGCGATGAAGGCCACTCGGCCAAGGGACGATTCCCAGCGCTGCACGGGGTGATTGTGGAGTATGCCGATGATACCCGCCAGCGGCACGCTAACATTGATCAGCCACCGCAAATTGCCACGTAGCCGAATGGCTACTTTGTCACGCCAACCAAAGTGTTTGATTCCCAGCCCGTCATGCCGGCACAACTGACGCGCTAACTCCAGCGGATAGAAAACGGACACCATCATTTGCAAACCCGCCACCAAGGCGACTGGAAAGTCGCCGCCGGTCGTGGGCAACACGACATCCGCCGCCGCTCTACTCAATCGCCACTGCAAAAAGAGCAAGGTCAACGTGACAGGCGCCGTGACCAAGACAGTCAAAATCAGACTGCGCACGGTCAAGTTATAATTGGTGCAATTATTCTTTTCTGCTTTGGAAGACAACTCGGCCAGACGCCGTCGCAACCGCGACTGATTCCAAATCAACGCGATCATCAACAGCACAAACAGGATTGTCCAAGCCGGCTTTTGGACGACATCTTGTCCAAGCAAGAGACCGACGGTGCGCCAATTCTGGATATCCACCAGCCAGGCAAACGCTTCGCTACCGGGTCGCCAATCGGCCGCAGACAACCGCTCGGCGCTGCGTATCCACAACACGTGTTTGTCGATGAACTCGCGATACTCTTTGGTGCGTACGATCGTCCGCTCGCGAACATCGGCTAAATCATACAGATCATCTTGGTAGGCATTTACATCCAACCGCATGGTCTGCAGCGTGCTAGCAGTAAACTTCAATAGTTCCTCCGCGGCCCGCTGATCCGCCGTGGGCCCACCCGCAGATTCAGCCTCTGGGGTGGCACCCTGATTGGCATCTCGAGTGGCCGCAGCCACCTGCGATTCGTGTTGCTCAAGCACATCCTGTTGCAATTCGATTTCTTGCAGTGAGTCTTGGATGTCGAACAGCAGCGATTCGGCCGACTGCATTTCACACTGATAATTATTCAGCTTGACTCGCAACTGTTGTGGGTCAGGCAGTTCGCTGCGCTGCTTGCGGAGCATCAACCCAACCCAACTATTGAACCCAGTGATGACGTTGGAGACCCCCTCAGTCCCTGGCTTCGTTTCGACACGCGCATCCATCTGAGTGCGCCGCTCGCTCCATCGCGCGAGCAACCGCTGTGCATCCTCCAGTTCGGCCTTGACGGACGCCTGCTTGCTAGCCAAATCTTTCCACTCTTCGATTTGAGTGAGCAATTGCTGGCCGACGGGTTGGTACGCTTCTGGTGCCGCCGCGATCAAGCTGCGGGCTTCTCGAGCCGTATTTAAAATGCGGTTGGTGCGAATCCTGTCGAGCTGTTCGTTGACTAGACGCAGTCGCTCTTGCGTCCGTTTTTCCGTCGCTTGGGCCACTTCCAATTGCAATGGCAGCAGTGGAGCTTCGGCTTCGTATAGGCGCTGCTCTGCCTCGTAGCTCTGCTGTTGTTCAGCCAGCAGCCTGCGAGACACATCGAAACTCCAGGCTCCCGCTTCCTTGAGCAGCGGATCTTCGCTGGAGGCGACGGGCACCTGCTGGCCCATCTGCTCCAGCTTGCTCTTAGCGTCGGAGATAAGCTGCGGCAATTCCTTGCGGCGTTTGTCCCGCTTGGCAATAGCTTCAGTCAACGTGGTGCGCTCTGTTCCCAACGTTGCCAGCTCGGCCTCCAGGGCCATCCGCCGCTGGTCTAGCTCTTCATAGCTCAACCCAGTCAACTCCTGCGCGGAGGGGGGCGTTTTGTTGGCATCCAGCTCCGCCTTCCGAGCCTTGGTCGCTTCCAGAACGCCGGGAGCAGCGGCGGCGGCATCGGTGTACTCGCTCCGTCGATTGCGGGCTTTATTGGCCGCTTCAAAATCCAGCCGCAGTTGCTCGTAGGTCTTATTCAATTGCTCTTTGACTTCAGGCGTCCGCTCCGTATCGCTCTGCAATTGCTGCTGCCGCTGGACCAACTGTTGCATCCAGGCATCTGCGGGAATGGCATCGCGCTGCCCTGCATCTGCGGGATTGGTGGTCGGCGATGCAGGCTGGCTCGCTGCTGGGGGAGAGTCCGCAGCCACCGCGGGTGCGGGACCAGCCGCGTTTGCCACCGGCGCTTGGTCAGCCGACTCAGGGGCTCGACCATCAGCTACTTGCCCAGCGGTAGCCTGCCCTTCGGCGGCCTGACCAGCGGCAGCCTGACCAGCTACCGACGGCGCAAGCTCGATCGGACGCACCTGTGCCTGGGCCAACGGAATAGAAATAGCCGCCCAACCGATCGTCAAGCACCCCATCAACGCAGCGCGTACCATCGCTTGTTCTAAGGCTTGCATGGTTTCGCAGTTCCCCAATCCCTTGGTATCTGTGTGCTATTCAAGCGATGCGCAATAAGACGGCACCACGATTTCCCGGTGTCGACGCATTATAAACCCGTAGAACGGGCACTCTTGCCCGTTGTCACTCTTGCCACGTTTTCCCAGAATCGCCGCATTATAAACCATCAGCCGTAGATTGTTACCGGACTCACTTGCAAACTGCATGCGGCTGGCGAATGGCTTTCGGAAAGTGATTCTTCAGCACTCCCCCAGTCAGCTTGCCCCATCCCAGCCGGCGACCGCGCCAACTCGGCACACACCATCCCCCTCCGCCTCGATCAGCCTTACCCGCACCGCCAACGCTCTCCAGACCGCGCAAGCTCTCCCCCGCCACGAAGCGTACCGCTTGCGCGTCGTCCAGCGGTAGCGCGCACAAGTTCACCAATGGATGCACCTGGCTCAATACGGCTGCACCGAAGCTGGGAGACCAACGTTGACTGAGGGCTTCCCCAGATCGACAAGCCAGCTCCGTCCCAGCCACTGCCCATCCGATCCAATCGTCCGGCAGCGACGCGTCAAACCGATGCAACTGATTGCCCCCCTGCCACAAACGGCCCGCTTCAACAACAATCAGCCCCTGCAACTCATGTGGCAGACTCTCGAGCTCTCGCCAACCAAACTTCGCCCGCAGCGCCGGCAACTGCAGCCCCTCTTGTGGAAAACCTTCATACACACCCTCTGCGGCCTCATTCACCAACACCGCCGCGAAAGCACCGCTGCAACCATGGCGATGCGGCCACACGCGATAGCATCCCTCAGCCGATGGACTTGCCCAAGCTTCGAACCCGGCCTGCGATTTCAACTGCCAACCCGCTTGCTCTCGAGCAAAATCGACCACGACCTGCTCATTCTCCGCAAACGAATAGGCGCAGGTGGAGTAGACCAACCGCCCTCCTGGCTTGACCAAGCCCGCCGCCGCTCGCAAGATTCGCTGTTGCCGAGCGCTGCTATGAGCTATCTGCGCCGCACTAAATGCAGCCAGCCGCTGCTTGCCGCGTCCCACCATGGTCTGACCCGTACACGGCGCATCCACCAACACTCTGTCAAAAGCCGCGCCACACAATTGGCTGAGCTGTTCAATTTCCAAATTGGTCACCAGTTGATTGCCGTAGCCAGTCCGCTCAAGCGCCAGAGCAAGCAGGCTCAATCGCGAGCGGATGACCTCGTTGGCAACTAGCACACCCCGGCCAGCGAGCTGCTCCAGCAGCCCGGTCGACTTGCCCCCTGGCGCCGCGCACGTATCGCACACCCAGTCGCCTGGCTGTGCATCCATGAGTGCCAGTGCCAGCATCGAACCGGCATCTTGGATGTAGTAGTCTCCGGCCGCGTAGTGCATAAACGCCCCCGGTCGCACGCTCGCCGCAGTTGGTGTTTCAGCCACGAAACGCCCCTGTGGAAACCAAGGCACGCTGTCAGTGGGAAACGGCAGATCAGCCGCAGCTAGCCCAGGCCTCGGCCGCACGGCTCGACGAACATGGGCGAAGGTTGCCTGCTCTAAATCGGCCAGTTCGGCGAACTGTACAGCCTGCGATCCACGTGCTGAACCCGTTGAGAGCACCGGCCCGAGGACAGTCGACCAGTCGATCGAATCCTCGACTTTCTCTTTGCGACGCTTACTCAAGTCCCTACTACTTCGTCCAAAGCTAACTTGCCGAACAGCATAGCGCGAGGATCGACGGACGCATCGAGCACCTGAAAGCCGTGGCGCGCGTATAATTGCCGGGCTGGGTTGCTCCCCTGAACTTCCAGCGTCACGTCGCAAAACCGCTGCGCACGCGCGTACTCAATCACTGCGGTTAGCAACTGCGAGCCGATACCGCGCCGCTGAAAATCGGTGTGTACGGCCAGATCGTGAATGTTCAGCAGTGGAGCCCCTTTGAATGTGGAGTAGCCCACAAAGCATAGAGCCATGCCCACCGGCCGCCCCCCCACCTCCGCCAAAAACAGCCGACAATTGGCTAGCCTAGGCAAGTCCTTGCGCAGAGTGCTGACCACCGACTCTGCCAGTGGCCGCATCCGCCCCGCTAAGC
>CAKQNH010000209.1 GCA_934255105.1 uncultured Pirellulaceae bacterium | reverse complement strand
TGGCGTACCAAATCTCCGAGAGATCCCAATCGGCCGAGGGAATCGTGTCGGTGCTGTTCTGCGGCCCCTGCGGCGGCGTGGGTGTGTGGCGTTTGGTGTACCAGACGTAGTATTTGCCATTGGCGAAGATCACCTTGGACGGATCACGACGGGAGATCGTGCCATCGCCGCCGTTGTAATCGAGTCCTTCGAGTCGAGTGTATTTGAACTGCGTGTAAAGTTCATTGTTCTCAGGACGAGCAGCGGGATACGCCGTGTAATTGCGTTCCAATGCAGCACTCAATGGGCGATCCGGTCGTTTATCTGGGAACTCGTAGGGGAAGCCTCCGTGAGGATCTTGTGCCGCTAATTGGCCTGACATGGCAAGCACTGCCAAACTGATCGTACAACAACACGCGTTCCGCATCTGCATAATGATTTCCCTCGTATCTATTTTATCTCTTGGCTGACGATCCATTCTTATTTTTCCGTATTTAACTTCGCAGTCTCATCCAGTTGGCGTTGGCGTTGTTTCTTGTTCAATCCTTGCTGGAAGTGCATTTCCGGAGTGAAGTCGATCTGGTGCCGCTTCATTTCCGGGTCGTCCACGTCTTGGCTTAGGTCGCAGTCGAATCGCGTGAGCACCGTGTGATTGCGACCCCAATCGGAGGCCGCGTTGGTGAAATGGGAAATTCCCCAAGTGATGCCGCGTCCATCTTTGGTATCGGTGAAAGCGTCGGGTACGAAAGGGCCTGCGGCAGTGGGGAGTAATTCTGTGATCGCCGCCACTTCAAAGTTTACCCAGTCCTCTGCGTATTGGATTGTGAAGTGTTCTTGCCCGTCGCGGAGCACGATGCAGGCCGCACCTTTTTTGAAGGGAAAGACAGTCGTTTCGTGGCCTGAGTTGACGACCGGGTTAAGCGGGTGCTTGTTGAAAGGCCCGAGCGGGGCGTTAGCAATGGCAAGCCCGTGGCAGATCCAAACATTGCCTGGTCGATTAAACGCCGACTTGTAATAGAGATAGATTTTACCGTCATGCACGAGTGGGCACGGGTCATGAATCGAAAACTGGTCCCACTCTCCCTCGGCACCGTTGTGGATCACGATTTTGTTGGCGGACGTCCATGGACCATCGGGCGAATCGGCCCATGACACCGCTACGGGACAGTAATCTCCTTGCTTTCCACTGGCCTCCATGAAGGCTTGGTAGTAGAGATAAAACATGCCTTTCCATTTCAAAATCCCGGGCGTTGCCACGCTGCGCCAACCCGGTTCTGGCTTCGGTGTTCCCATGCAGTGAAGTAGGCAGTTAATAATACCGACAACGGGCCTATTCTCTCGCGGCTATTGCGCCCCCGGAGTAGGCTCGTAACGAGTACCGCGAGTTACGGCATGGGCTGGTGGCTGTCCTCCCTGGGCTGTCGATGGCGGGCGCTGGGTCGATTGTGCGACAAGGTTCGGCGAGTTATCCTACGAGCGGCGAAATAGTTTCCCGATCGCCTGCATGTACCGCACGACAAACATCGTGACCATGGGGAAGCGACGACAGATGAATCGCGAATATCGCATGTGGTGTGACATTTCTTTATGAGTGGCATACAGGTTTATGGATCGATGGGGACAACCACAGCTTCCCGAGACGGACCTGACAACTGACGAACTGATTTCGGCGGTTTTGGAAGCTGGATCCGAGTGATCGCACGCAACGTCGTTCGGGAGGAACTGCGTCGGTCGATTCGTTACCATACGTATTTGAATGCCTATACCGAGCAGCTCAACAAGCTCTGGATCGATGACGAGGCTGCCGACGAAGAAGAACGATCGCTGGATTCGTCGCTTGAGGAGTGCCTGAAGAGGCTGGCTGACCGCACTGCCAAGATCGTGAATTTGAGATACTACGAAGACTGGAGCTGCGACCGTATCGCGCAGGAAATGGCCATGACATCCGGCGCCGTGCGCAATGTGCTGTGTCGAGCCCGCATTCAGTTGCACGAATGTATCACCGGCGAATCAACATGAAACGAGTCGAAGAACTTACGTTGAAATGGATCGACGACGTCATCCTTGCCGAGGAGCGCAAAGAACTCCAAGAACTGCTCAGTAGGGATCCCGCTGCACGCCAGACGCATGCGGAATTCTGCGCCCTGGAGGCTGCGCTGCGCAGTTACGTGAAGGGTTTTGACGTGACCCAAGCAACAATGGCTTGCGTCGATGAGACAGCCTTTGAGCCTGCGCTTGCGACTGAAGTTGCATTGACAGACCCGCCACATGACACGTGGGTAAAACTGGAATGGTCTAGGAAGCCCAAGCGCCGCCGGTCATCGGCGTGGCAATTGGCAATCGCCGCCAGTGTGATGCTGGCAGGTGTTATTGGGGGTTTGTTTTATCTTCAGATGCCGATCGCAGTCGCAGATGCACACATTGGACATGCGAAGGATGAGGTCTCGATCACGCGTAGAGGTAATTCAATTGCAGCCACGGCCGGTTTGAACTTGCAGGCTGGCGATGTGGTGAACGTCTCAAAGAATGCCGTTGCCGCTATCCATTATGACGATGGGACGCGAATCTCATTGGGACCAGATACGCAGGTCAGCTTGCTGGAGTTGACTCGACTCAACCGTGCCAGCAAAAACCTGGATCTCCAACAGGGAACACTGACGGCTGATGTGAAGAAGCAGGATGCTGGAAGATCGCTTCAGATAACGACACTCTTTGCCGATTTCCAAGTTCTGGGAACGCGTTTCACATTACAGGCGGACGCCGAAATGTCTCGTCTTGACGTCATTGAAGGGCAAGTGCGGGCCAGCGATACGGGGAGCACCACTTCCATTGATGTTCGACAGGGGCAATACGCCGTAGCGGAAACACAATCAACGTTGTCCGCGAAACCAGTCAAGCCGCGTGTCACAAAGGGACTGATCGCCCTCTACCGGTTCGACGAAGGCCAGGGGAGCGTCGTCCATGATCTTTCGCAGGTTGGCGCACCACTCGACTTAGGCATTGATAATCTGAAAGGCGTGGAGTGGTTGCCCGAAGGGGGGCTTCGCTTGCAGCATTCCACCATGTTGTCCTCTGCAAAACCAGCCAAAAAGATAATTGACGCCTGTCGCAAATCGGGCGAATTGACGGTCGAAGCGTGGATCAAGCCAACGCAGGCGAGGCAGTCCGGCCCGGCGCGGATTGTCACCTTGTCAAGCGACACGTCGCATCGCAACTTCACGCTCGGTCACGGCGGCGAAGAAGGGCTGGCGTCCAAGGCAAATGCTCGCAGTCTCTTCGTCGGAAGAGTACGAACTTCTAAAACCAGTGCCAATGGCATTCCAGAACTGCTCTCCGCTGATAACTCCGTGGCAGCGGACTTAGCCCACGTCGTATACACGCGCAGTGCAGATGGCATGCACCACCTTTACGTGGACGGGATCGAACGAGACAAGGATGTCCGACCGGGCGACTTTTCCAGTTGGGACAGCAGTTATCGATTGGCACTGGGGGATGAGTTCACGCGAGACCTCCCATGGCTGGGCGAGTACTATCTGGTAGCGATCTACAGTCGATCGCTTTCTCCGGATGAAACGAGGCAAAACTTCCGGGCCGGCCGTGTGCCGCCAACGTCTAACGTTGGCGTGAATAAATAGCCCAACACTTTTTTTGTGACACAACGGCAAGCGGGCGGCATACAGATCAGTGAGCGACACTCTGCCTTCGTAAAACAATGGCTATACCATCACGGACCACACAGCGTATGACACTCACTCAAACTCCACGTATGCGAATAAAATTAGCCGTTGCGTGCTCGTTGGTCGCGTTATCCTGGCTCGGTTGCATCGATCCAGCGCATGCTCAGCGCGTGACAAACAATTTACAGGTATTTTATACGTTTGAGGACGGTCAGGGGGACACTGTTCGAGACCGCTCTGGCACGGGAGTGCCCCTCGACTTGAAGATCGCTGGAAAGAAAACATTCGACTGGAAGGACGGCGCTCTTGTTCTTCGTTCCTCAACCTCGATCATTTCCACCGCCCCAGCCTCGAAGATTATCGACTCGGTCAAGCGATCGGGCGAAGTCACGATCGAAACATGGATTAAGCCCGCAAACACTTCTCAAACGGGACCGGCCCGAATCGTGTCGCTCTCCTCGGACACGAGCCAGCGCAATATCACACTTGGCCAGGACAAGGACACGCTCGATATCCGACTGCGATCATCAAAAACTGACAACAATGGCCTTCCCTCTACGGCAGGTCCACGCAAGTCGCTGCAGGCGAAGCTGACTCATGTGGTCTTCACGCGCGATCGCACGGGGACAACCAGCATCTATATGGACGGAAAAAAGGTCGCCAACCATAAAGTTGCAGGAGATTTAAGTAACTGGGACGGAAGGCATCGGCTGACGCTCGCCAATGAAGTGACAGGCGAACGCCCATGGCTCGGTGAGTTGCACTTAGTGGCGATTTTCGATCGCGCGCTCAATCAGAAGGAAGTACAGCAGAACTTTGCTGCGGGAGCCAAACCAAGTCCGCGCGAGCCACAGAGCCAGGCGTCGGTCTCGGCGAGCATCTTCGACCATGATGTGGCACCGCTGTTTGCGAAGCACTGCTTGGAGTGCCACGATTCGGCGATCAAGAAGGGTGAGCTGGACTTGTCGCGTAGCGTAGCGGCACTGGCTGGCGGCGAAAGCGGTAAAGTGATCGTACGGGGGAAATCAACGGACAGCCTGCTCTGGCAATCGGTATCGTCCAATGAAATGCCGAAGGACCGTGCACCGCTGTCGAATGAAGAGAAGGCTGCACTCAAGAAATGGCTCGATAGTGGGGCCGTCTATTCCGTCGATCGGATCGACCCCGTGATTTACGCTCACGGTGGAGGCAGTAGTGAGGCCTGGGTACAGCGCTTGACTGTCACGGAATACATCACCACGGTTCGTAGCGCCGTAGGCGTCGATATCGCCAAGGAGGCTCACGAGATTCTGCCGCCCGACCTCCGCGCCGATGGATTTCGCAACACTGCTTACAACCTGAGCGTAGACTTGAAGCATGTCGAAGCCTATGCGCGGCTGGCCGAAATCACGGTCCAACGCATGGATGTGATGAAGTTTGCAGCAAGGTTTTCGAAAAGCACCAAGCTGTCGACCGATGACACGATGCGCGAGCATGTAGCGTCGATGGGCAAATGGCTTTTCCGTGGACCTCTCAATGAGCGAGAGGTCAATTCCTACAGCGGCATATCGACCACAGTCGCTAGTGCCGGCGGTGACTTCAAACAGGCGATGACCTTCATTATTGAGGCTATGCTACAGTCGCCGCGATTTATCTACCGAATCGAGCGTCAGCATGACGCAGGCGAATCGCGCGCAGTCGATTCCTACGAGTTGGCGTCGCGGCTGAGTTACATTCTCTGCGGATCCCCGCCCGACGAAGCATTACTGCAAGCCGCCGATCGCGGCGACTTGCAGGACACGGCGAAGTTGAATGCTCAAATAAAGCGACTGTTGAGTGATCCGCTGGCTAAGGAGCGATCAGCAGAATTTGTCTCTGAATGGCTTAATCTGGCGCGGCTCAAGAACATGCGACCTGATACGAATCGCTTTCCAAACTGGGACGCAAAACTGGCCGATGACATGCGAGAGGAGACGCTGGCGTACTTCCGGGACGTGGTGTGGAAGGAGAATCGCCCACTCTCAGACCTGCTTTCCGCTCAGTTCACGTACGCCACTCCTGAGCTTGCCAAACACTATGGATTAAAGCCAGCAGGCAAAGGTTTGACTCGTTACGATGTGTCGTCTGTTCCCAGCCGTGGCGGTGTGCTGACGCAGGGCAGCGTGTTGACCGTAGGTGGCGACGGCGCGTCGATGGTCGCGCGGGGGCTATTCGTGCTGGATGATCTGTTGCGTGGCACGATCAATGCACCACCACCATGTGTGAATACAACACCACCTCCCACCAAAGCCGGGTTGACGCAGCGAGGAATCGCCGAACAACGCATCGCCGATACCAACTGCGGTGTTTGCCATATGCGATTTGAGCCGTTAGCGTTCGGGTTGGAAAAGTTCGATGGCGTAGGTGCCTTTCATGAGCAGGACCGGTTCGGGAATAAACTGCGCGACGATGGCGAAGTGCTGTTCCCCGGCGACGCAGTTCCAGTGAGTTACCGGTCATCGGCGGAGCTGATGAAACTGTTGTCCGACAGCGATCGAATTCGTGAAAGTCTGACATGGAAAGTCACCCAGTTCGCTCTAGGCCGACCGCTCGCCGCAGCCGATGCCCCGATCGTCGCCGACATCCATAAAGCAACTCAAGCAGCCGGTGGAACGTATCCGAGTTTGATGACTGCGATCGTGATGAGCGATCTCGTGCAGAAGTCTAGCAGAAGGACAAAATGAATGGCTAATACAAGTTGACAAAGTAGCGCGAGATTTCGAGTCGACCTCATTACCACTTTCCCGCATAGCCACCCTCCACATCCCGCCCGGAGAACAACTGATGATGAATTCTCGTATTGATCGACGCACACTATTGAAAGGTATCGGTGGCATCACCATCGGTCTACCGCTCCTGGAAGAGATGCTGGTTTCTACTGCCTTCGCCGCTCAGAAGTCGGCCGTACCGGTACGCGCCTTCAACATATTCTTTGGCCTCGGAATTCCGTCGCCACTGCAGAAGGAGGGCTTTGATGGGGTGCTGGAACCGCTCAAACCGCTGGGTGACAAACTGCTGATTATGCGCGGCGTCGACCACGTGCGAGCCGACGAAAAGGGGATCAATGCGCATTATGATGGAGCCACGGCGGCATTCACTGCAGAACCACCGGACGGAGAGGCCAAAGCAGGCGGTGCTTCGATTGACCAGATGGTTCGCCGCGCCCACAACCCCAAAGGTTTGCCCTCTGGGATGGTGCCAACTCTGGTAGCCGGCACCTTCTTCCGGCGCAGTCGTGTTGGCCGCTACGTTCACAGCTACAACCCCGATGGAACAGTTGCCGCCACGATGCAGGAGAAACCACGCGACGTGTTTGAACGCGTCTTCGGTTCACTGGCGATGCCGGACAAATCGACCGATGCCATGCGAGACCGAATCAAACGCAGCGTACTGGATACAGTCGCCGACGAGTACCAGTTCTACACGGGAGCCAATTCTCCGTTAGGTACCGCGTCGAAGGCGCGGATTGTTGAACATCTGGAACGGATTCGCGAGTTCGAGCAGCGTGCCTACGCGATGAAATCTAGCACGGCTGGCGGACCGAACCTTCCCGCCGAATCGAAACTGCTGCACGGGGGTGCTGCCGATCCCGGCGGCATGGGTATCGACATAACCGTCGAGGAACTCACAGGCGAATGGCGATTGATGGCGGACCTCTATGCGCTGGCAATTCAAATGGACCGGGTGCGGTTCGGATCGCTAACTTTCCTCGCCGCCGGTGAACGCATACGCTTGAAAGGCGACTATGAATACGACGGGCGCAAAGTCTTTGCGTTCGATGATGCAAAGCAGCACAATGCCTCTGGTGACAAAGGTTGTAGCCACGAATGGTGGCATCAGTTTAATGAAAACAAAAAGAATGAGCAGCT
>CAKQNH010000208.1 GCA_934255105.1 uncultured Pirellulaceae bacterium | reverse complement strand
GCCCAAGGCATATCCCTAAAAAGGGGCACCCTCGCGCGATCGATTCGCGAATTGGGGCCACCAAGCCTCGCTGGTTCAGCTCGCGCATGGCGTCGCCGAAAGCTCCCACTCCAGGTAAGATAACCTTGTCGGCGGCCGCAATCTGCTCGGGCTGACTAGTTACAGTGGCTGTGTAGCCCACGTGCTCCAACGCCTTCTGGACGCTCCGCAAGTTGCCCATTTGATAATCAATAATAGCGATATCGATACTGGAAATGATACTGCTCGCTGTAGTTAAAGACGTTGCTAACCCAACATAGCGTGGGCACCCCTAGCCGTGAACGCAATCGAAACGCATTTTAAAATGTTTCAATAACAAATAGTGCGTCACCTGTAAAATCATCAAAATCGAAAACTCGTGCCAAGGGGGCAGCGTGGGTTCGCTGCTCACACTTGTGACAGGCTCTGCAACGCTTCGAGAACTTGAGCGTCATGCCCGTCGACTTGCACGCGTTTCCACACTTTGGCGACTTTTCCAGCGGCATCGATAAGGTAGGTCGCGCGTTGGATTCCCATGGACTTCTTGCCGTACATGTTCTTTTCGCGCCAGGCCCCGTATTTTTCAGCAACTTTGTGATCGACATCGACCAGTAGCGGGAAGTTGAGGGAGTGTTTATCGCGGAATTTGATGTGTGAAGCGAGATCATCGGGACTGACTCCCAGCACGACAGCATTGGTTTGCTTGAGTTGGCTGTGCAGATCGCGAAACGCACAGGCTTGCCGCGTGCAGCCTGGCGTGTCGTCCTTGGGGTAGAAGTAGAGCACGACAGGCGAACCGGCCAGATCGCTCAGTTTGATCCTCTCACCCGTGTCACTCGTCAAAGCAAAAGCGGGTGCCTTGGCCCCCACCTCGATCCAATCGGCCATAGCGGAATTCCATTCGTATCGTGGGAAGAATTGTTATCTTGATAATATCTACTGTCGTAGCCGAAGTCGCCAGACTATGGACGTCGCTTAGATTACCCAAATGGATCATCGAGAGTCAGGCAATCCCTGCTATCATGGGGCCCCTGCGATCATCTGGGAAGCGGCCTGCAAATCAACCGGCAAAGTTTTGCGATTAGCGGCTGTGAGAAATCGAGAATCCGCTATAATCGGGTGCCAAATATCGACTTCCCTGCAACGCTATCCATCGACCGCACTGCTTATGACCCCAGAGTCCAACAAGCGAGACAAAAAGATCTTGCCTCCAGTTCCGGCCCTGCCCCAGGTCGAATCTCGCAATGTGCGAGTCTCCCCAGAGCAGCTCGAACAGTCTCGCCGCATGGCGCTGGCGGCCGTCCAAGCGGCCGCAGAGAACCGTGGCCAAGACATCATTATGCTCGATTTGACCGAGCAGACTTCGCTGTTCGATTTTTTTGTGATCGCGTCGGGCTCCAGTCGTCGCCAGTTGGCGGCGATGAGCAGCGAGATTGATCGCGTGCTCAAATACGATCTACACGAGCGCAAGATGAGCGTCGCGGGCTACGAAGAAAGCCGCTGGATCGTACTCGACTACGGCAGTATTGTGGTCCATTTGTTCGATGAGGAGACACGCGAATTCTACGACCTTGAATCGCTATGGGCGGACGGCACGGAGATCGACATCACAGATGTCGTGGCCTCGGCTTCCGCCAGAATGGCCAAACTCACCGATTAGACTGCTCTCTAATTAGTCAGCTCAACTGAATAGTTTGGTACGGATATTATGCAACTTCTGTCTCTGCTTCGTGGACGATTCGAACAAGCGCTCACTGGCTGGGTAGCCGAGCCCGCGCTGCACGCGCAGCGGGTCACCTTGGCCCGCGATCCACGACATGGCGACTACCAAGCCAATATCGCCATGCCGTTGCAAAAAACGCTGGAGATGAAACCACTGGACATCGCTGCGCGCTTGGTCGATCAAGTGCGGGTTGATGACATTTGTCACCCGCCCGAGATCGCGGGTCCCGGCTTCATCAACCTGCGGCTCAAGGATGAGTTCCTGGCCGAGCAGTTGCAGTCCGTCGTGGGTGACGATCGGCTGGGTGTAGACCGCGTCGCACCGCGCAAATATGTCATCGACTATTCGGCCCCCAACGTGGCCAAGCCGATGCACGTCGGGCATATCCGTTCGACGGTGATCGGCGATGCGCTAAACCGAATTTTGCGTTTTCTTGGCCACGCTGTGATTTCCGATAATCACTTGGGTGATTGGGGAACACAGTTTGGCATGATCATTTACGGCTACAAGCACTTCGTCGACGCGGCCGCCTATGCCCGCGAGCCAGTAGCCGAACTCAGCCGCCTCTACCGTCTGGTACAGCAGATCATCGCCTACCAAGCGGCAGAGCCTAAGGTGGCCGCCGCCCACGAAGAGGTCAAGCGCGCCCAAGAGAAGGTAGCCCGCCTTAAGCAAACCGCCGCCGAGCAGCTCACGCCCAAGCTAGCCGCACAGCACAAGGCGGATCTTAAGCAAGCGGACAAAGAGCTTCGCGCGGCCGAAGAAGCACAGTACGGTTTGGTGGAAAAGGTCGCTTCGGTCGAGCAGGACCCCAGCCTTCTGCGCTTAGCCAGAAAGCACCCCAACCTAGAGCTGAATGCCCAGTTGGAAACGGCCAAATTGCACGCAGCAGATCCCGATAGTTTAGCCCTCTGGGAACAATTCCTGCCGCAGGCTATCACTGAAATTGAAACGGTCTACCGGCGTCTGGGCGTCGAGTTCGACGTTACCTACGGCGAGAGTTTTTACCAACCTATGCTGGCGGATGTGGTCGATGAATTGCAGCGCAGCGGTCTGGCCGTCGAGAGCGAAGGGGCCGTGTGCATCTTCCTAGAAGGCTTCGACGCGCCCATGCTGGTCCGCAAGCGCGACGGCGCTTTTCTATATGCCACCACCGATATCGCTACCATTCAGTATCGCGTTGAGCACTTCCATCCCGATGTAATTTTGTACGTCGTTGACCACCGGCAAAGCGAACATTTCTCCAAACTGTTCGCAACCGCACGCGCCATGGGCTACGACCAGTTGGAATTGCACCACATCAGCTTTGGTACGGTGCTCGGCCCCGACGGCAAACCGTTTAAGACTCGCAGCGGCACCGTCGTAGGTTTGGAAACGCTGCTCGATGAAGCCATTGAGCGCGCCTACCAGGCGGTCTGCAATCCACAGCGTTTGCAGAAAGCCGGCGTGGAGATGAGCAGCGAACAGCAGCGGCACGTGGCTGGCGTGGTGGGGTTGGGAGCAATTAAATATGCGGACCTATCGCACAATCGGACCAGCGACTACGAGTTCGATATTAAGAAGATGGTCCAGCTCGAAGGCAACACCTCGGCCTATATCCAGTACATGGTCGCTCGAGCCAAAAACATTTTGCGGAAAAGCGGCGTCGAGCTCGATCGAGACGTGCTAGGCAGCATTTCAGTTCAATTGCAGCACCCGGCCGAGCGCGATCTGGCCTTGCAGCTCTTGCAGTTTGAAGATGCGCTGCACCAAACGGTCGAAGAATATTATCCCAGCGTATTAGCCACCTATCTATTCGGAGTGGCCAAGCAGTTCGCTATCTTCTTTGACCAATGCCCCGTGCTCAACACCGAAGACCAAGAGCTTCAGCGCAGTCGCCTGCTGATCTGCCACGCGGCTGTATGCGTGCTGACGCAGGGGCTAGCACTGCTAGGTATCGAAGTCGTCGAGCGGATGTAGTCGCCTTCAATGTGGCTCGACGCTCCGCGTCGGTATTCAGAGAACCATAAAAAACCAATAGCGCCGCCAATTAATTTAATAGCGCCGCCAACGACGCGGAGCGTCGAGCCACATTAATTGCATTGCTCAGCAGCAACTGTCGGTCTTTGCGCTGGAAACGCCACGCCGGCGAGGCCCAGGAAGCTCTTTGCCGATACGAATCATATGGTTCTCACTGTCGACGAAGACCACTTTGGGTTCGATCAGCGACGATTCCTCGCGTGCGTCTACTAGAAAGCTAAACGTGGCCACAATGACCACATCGCCTGGATGAATCAAATGCGCGGCAGCTCCGTTGGCGCAAATATCCAAGCTGCCTTCCTCGCCCGCGATGGCATATGTCTCGAGCCGCGTTCCGCGAGTGACGTTCCAGACCTGTACCGCTTCATAAGCTTGGATGTCAGCCGCACGCATCAAATTCGGTGGCAGCGTCAACGAGCCCTCGTAGTCCAAATCGGCTTGAGTGATCGTGGCGCGGTGGATCTTGGAACGCAGGAATTTTCTATACATTGATTTTGAGGGTGAGGGGTGCTATGGGGAGTGACAATGTGGCTCGACGCTCCGCGTCGTTAGCGAGTCACAGGGCTGGTGATTTGGTGGATCTGGTGATTTTGTGAATGCCGACGCGGAGCGTCGAGCCACATTAGCCACTTTAGCCGAACTGATTAACTGCCTCCACATGATAACTGCAAATCATTCTCCGGAGCAGGCAGGACTTGTAGATTATCTGGTTAGGGGACTGTCCGCAGAATCGTTGCGATCCTCCCAATCGGAAGCGGAGACAGAGTCAAATGCATGAAAGCGATGCAAAAGTCGTGCGCGCAGCCGCCGGCAATTATGCTGGAAGCTATGCGAAAACCAACTCACAACACCCTGCATTTCTGCCCCCGTTTGTCTAGCGGCGTTTGGCTGCCGGCACTCATATTGTCAACGCTGGCCGCCTCGCTGCGGGCAGACGACTGGATGACTTGGGAGTCCTCCTATACTCACAGTCCGCAGACCGGGCAGCGCGTCGATCAATACGCGCAGGGGGAGCAACCGATTTCTCCCTACCGCCAAGACTTCAGTCGTAGCGGCTACCGGCACTTTCGCAGCACTCTACAGGCTGGGCAGTCGGCGGATAATATGCACATCGTCGAGCAATGGGGGCAGCCAGTCGTCCCGTATGAGCAATGGCGATTCCCCTTCCGGCCCTATGCGGTGCCGTACGATGCCTGGGGCCCTCAGGCTCCCTACGGGATAACCAACGGCTCTTTCCAGTTCGGCGTAGGGGGCGGGAATTGGGGCGGCTACGCGGGAGGTCAGCCCCCATCGCGACCTGGCAATGGCGGAGGATACGGTGGGGGGCGCTATGACGCGCCAGGGCACCCCGGTCCGGGCTACCCCGGCCAGCAGCCCTCTGGGCCCGGTGGTTGGGGAGGGTATCCCAGTGGAGGGCAGGGACCAAGCGGTTACGCCCCCAATGGATCGCGAGGCTTCCCGCTCACGCCGACCTACAACAACGAACCCTGGTACGACGGTGGCTATCCTACAGTCCCACCGTTAGGGGAGCGTTGAGTGGCGTATACACTCCTGCCCATACTTTCCGTAGAACGGGCACTCCTGCCCGTTTGATCCCTCGTAGAACGGGCACTCCTGCCCGTTTCCAGCATGCGCAGCTTGGCTAGGTCCCGCGTTGAGACATTTGATCGCGCAGGCGGGCCGCCAATTCGTATTGCTCGCTGGCGACCGCGTCGGCCAACTGTTCGTTGAGCGTCTTCTCGATCGAAAAATCGTTGCGTAGCGACTCGCGCAGTTCCACAAGTCGCTCTACCAATTCGTCCGATTCGAAGTGCTCTTCCCAGCCCATCTCGACGAAGTTCTCTTCGATCAAATCGAGCCCATCATTGATCGCTTCGACAGCGTCCTCGGGCGCTTGCTCCTCGATGGCCTGCAGCGCAGAGGCTTGGGTGCGATGGAACAGCACAAAAGCGCGGTGCTGCTCATGCTGCAGCGTCCAGTCTTCGCATGGCGAGTGTTCGCGGCAAAAATCCATCAACGCCAACGTGTGGTCGGCGTCCTGGACGGCCCGTTCGAATCGCTGCAGGCGCAGCCACGCTACGCGACGGTGATAGAACTGTACGAACTCGCGGTCGACTTCCAGGCAAGTGGCATCGTCGAGCTCGAAATCGGGGTCTACTGCCTCTTGTTTTGACAAACAATCTAGCAGCGTATCATGCCCTTCTGGACGCTGACCATCGGGGCGGCCATGCGTTTCCAACTGTAGAATCCCCAGGTCGATCCGCAACTGGATCAAATCCCGCCCGTCGCCGGCTTTGATCAGCCGCGCGCACAGTGAATCGGGCTCGTAGGGCCAATCGTTTAGCAAATAATCAAGATCCGAACTCATGTCGGTTAGTCCCCCTAGGAAAACCTTAGCTTACAACGGCTAGTATAGCAAACAGTTCGCAATGGTGAAGGTTGCACTGCGTGGCAATAGCGGGTTTAAGGTGGCGAAAGCGGCCTAGCGTATGCCTCTTCCAACACAGTCCGGCAGATTTACCCAGGCGTTATTCATCAGGACTCTGCGGAAAGTCGGAAATCGCTTGCTAAATCCCTTTTCTCGCAGTGGGACAGAAAATCTCCCCTTCCAACGCTGGACAGTTAGGTGAGCCATTGGTCGGTGGACGAGATCGCACGCTGGAATTCACCCTCGTCCAGCCCCAGCAGCTTCTGAGCTTTAACCAAGGCTTGTAGTCGGCCCGGAGAGATGGGACCATCGCCGCCGCTCACCGCGAACTGGGCCTGGATCAGGAGCAGCTTTTCTTCCAAACTACGCCGGTCGCGAGCGGTTGCCAGGAAACTCAGCGTGGTGAGGCGCTGCTGTTGCACGCTGCCGCACATCCGCCCCAAATCGTCGCGCGAGAGCTCTTTGTGGACCATGTTTTCGTACACGTGGCGAGCCCTGCGAATTTCGTCTTCGGTCACGTGCCCGTCTTCCACCATGGTCAGCGCGATGACTTTCAGCAGATCATCGCGAAACGGGGCGACCGCTCGGCTCGCCGCAGCGGAATCCAGGTCGAGATAGGAGCCCGGCTGGCTCTTAGCCGCCGGCTTCGAACTCAAGTGGGTCGTGGCCATGTTGCCTGCTAGAATATCGGGTTCATATGAGTTTTTGCAGTGTCGGCATTCAACGTACTCCTGCAGCCCGCCGATCGGCAGAATGGGGATAAAGTACAGCGTCAGGAATGGTCGCGAGGCGCGCAGGCGAAAACTCTGCGTATTGCCGCATTCTGGACAACGGAACAGCCCCTTGGAGCGGGTGCTCGCCCAATTCATCGTGCCGACTAAAATCATGTTGCTAGTGCCCTTAAGGCCATGCGGATTCCCCCCTGCGGATTCCCATTCGGACTAAATGCCCAGTGAACCACCATCTTATCCCACAAGTGATCCGTCAAGAACTGGTTGCACCACACGAGCTGCACCTGGGTGCCATGGCCAGCGGCGGACTCTCCAGCGCTTGGATCTGGAAATGCCAGTCGCCGCATGGTCCCGTCGCCCTGCGTGGCTGGCCGACAATGCACCCGAATGCCGAGCGTTTGAGTCGCATTCACTCCGCCATGCGCGTCGCTCGCCAACAAGGCATGGAAAGTATTCCTGCCATTTTCGGCAATCGTCAAGGCAAGTCGTTTACCAGCGATGGCCAGCGTCTGTGGGAGCTCACGCAGTGGATGCCTGGGGCGGCCGATTACCCACAAGCCCCTTCCACGCAGCGGCTCCAGTTCGCCTTGCAGTCGCTGGCCAAGCTGCATGTGGCTTGGCATG
>CAKQNH010000207.1 GCA_934255105.1 uncultured Pirellulaceae bacterium | reverse complement strand
CCATAGTGCCATCGTCCAAGTAGCCGATACCCTGCTCGGGACCCTCCCCCGCTTTGGCGATGCGGACTTCGAATGTTTCACCTGGCAGGAATTGCGGGCGCAGCGACGCGGCCACTTCGTTCAAATTGATGACAGGCACGTTGTGTACCTTGGCCACCTTATTGAGATTGAAATCCCCCGTAACGATCTTGCCACCCAAATGTTTGGCTAGGATGACTAGCTTCATATCGACCGGTTGTCCGGCAAATTCGGGCAGCTCGCGATCGTAGATTTGAAATTCGATCTTGGGTTGAGTGCGCAAGCGATTGAGGATGTCCAAGCCACGGCGGCCTCGGGCGCGTCGCAGGCGGTCTTGGCTGTCGGCGATCGCCTGGAGCTCCCCCAGTACAAAGCCCGGCATGATCAATTGACTCTCGATGATATTGGTCTCAGCCAATTCGGCCAAGCGTCCATCGATAATGGAGCTGGTGTCGATCACGATGGGACGCAAGCCCTTTAAATCGCGGGCGAACTCGACGTAGGGGATCACAAAGCGAAAGTCGTCCTTGGTCTGCAGCAACAGACTGGTACAGCCATAGCACAGCACGGCAGCCATCAGCAGCACGATTGGGGAGGCGTAAGGAGCTGCCGGGATTAGGGGGGACACGGCCAACCATAGTACGTAGGTCAACAGTACGCCGACCAACAGGCCGAAGTAGACTGCCGAGAGGACTTCGATCCGCTTGCGCGGCGTGAAGATGTCCACAGCGATCACACCCAAAGCTAACAGCAATGTGCCGCAGATGACCAAATAGGGTAGGTAGGACGGTCCACTGAGCCCAATATTCAAAAACAGCGTCGCGATACCAGCGGCGACGCAGATAAAGCAGACTCGGAGAATTAGCAATGCCATGGAATTAGCAACTTCAGTTCAAAAAATAGTAGGGAAAGTTGGAATACCCAGTCTACACTTTTTCTACACAAAACCACTAGCGGCAAATGCTGGATTTCCCCCAAATTACTGCTAAAGCGGGGTGCGGCGTGCCGCTTCTCTCGGCGAGGTCCGCGAATTCATCTGCCTAGCCCGCCGTCAGCCCAGGAACCGCCCGCCTAGAAAGTGCTGTGGCCCTAGGACCTGTGCTGTAGCCAAGCAGGCTCTCCTTGCGGGTCGCTTCGCTTTGAATTGCACCAAGTGAATTGCACCAGGATGCCAAACGATGGAAAGAAATTCCACTATCTTCAGTGTGCTTCAAGTGAGCAATTCAAGAGAGCAATCACCACTCCGTGGTGCGAGTCGCAGCGAGCGCTGAACCGGCGCAGGTGACAATTCCGAACCTATATGCGAAACTAACAGCAGAGAGCGATTTAGAATTATGAGCGAGAGTAAAGTAGCCGCAAGCGACGTCTGCACGGCTTTCACAGGAACTCCGAATCAGACAACCGCAGATGCGAATTAGACAACCGCAGATGAGTGCTGATTGGCTCGCCTTGGCACCCACGCACCCAGGTGCTCTGGCCGTGGGTAAGCTCTGCAGGTGCATTCGCAAAGTCGCGACGTTGTTTTGGAAACGCGTTCTACACAATTTCCGAGTGAGCGAGGTAGCGTTTATTAACTATTAACCTGGAGGAATAGGCGATGAACAGCGAACGGCAGCAGCTTCCAAACGATGGTGAGGCGTCGATTGGAGAATACCTGATCCGGCGTTTGCAGGACTACAGTATTGGGGCGGTGTTCGGCATTCCGGGCGATTATGTGTTGGCGTTCTACGGTATGCTCGAACGCAGTCCGCTCGACGTGGTGGGCTGCACGCGCGAGGATTGCGCCGGTTTCGCGGCAGATGCCTATGCCCGACTCCACGGCATGGGCGCGCTTTGTGTAACCTATTGCGTAGGGGGATTGAGCGTCTGCAATAGCGTGGCGGGAGCGTTTGCAGAGAAGTCTCCAGTGGTCGTTATCAGCGGAGCTCCAGGGCTGGATGAACGGCGCAGCAATCCGCTGCTGCATCACAAAGTCCGCGAGTTCCGTACGCAGATGGAAGTCTTCGAAAAGTTGTGCATTGCCGCGACGGAATTGAGCAATCCACTTATCGCCTTTTCCGAAATTGACCGAGTGCTCGATGCGGCCGACCGCTTCAAGCGGCCGGTCTATATCGAACTACCGCGCGATATGGTGCATGTAGTTCCTCCCACGGCATACAGCTATAGCAGACCTGTCAGCGAATCGTCCCCCGATGCGTTAGCTGAGTCGATTCGTGAAGCCACGGCGCGTATCAACGCCGCCCACAAACCGATCATTATTGCTGGGGTTGAGATCCATCGCTTCGGCTTACAAGAGGCAGTGCTGCGCTTGGCCGAACAGACGCAAATTCCAATGGCGGCTACGTTGCTAGGAAAGAGCGTAGTGCGTGAGACGCATCCGCTGTACGTTGGCGTCTATGAAGGTGCGATAGGCCGCGCGGAGGTGACCCAGTTTGTCGAAGAGAGCGACTGCGTACTCTTGCTGGGAACCTTTATGACCGACATCAATCTGGGCATTTATACAGCCCACCTCGACATGTCGAAGTGTATCTATGCTACCAGTGAACAACTGCAGATCTCGCATCATTTCTATCATTCGCTCTCCTTGGAAATGTTCTTGCAAGGACTAATTGCCAGCCGTCCCAGAGCGACTCAGCGCACCATCCCTGCTGAACTGGGCACATGTGATCGTCGGCCGTTTGAGGTCGATCGCGAACAACCGCTGCGAGTCAGCCGCATGATGCCTATACTCAATGAACTGCTTGGCAAGGATAACATAGTCATCGCCGATATCGGCGATTCGTTGTTTGGCGCTACCGAGTTGGTGGCCCGCGAGCAGACCGATTTTTTAAGTCCGGCCTATTATGCTTCGATGGGATTTGGCGTGCCCGCCACGGTCGGTGCGTGTGTGGCCAAGCCCGGCCATCGCGTGGTCACCATCTGTGGCGATGGTGCGTTTCAGATGACCGGCAGCGAATTGTCGACGATCGTGCGTCGTGGATTCGCTCCGATCTTGATCATTCTCGATAATCACGGCTACGGCACCGAGCGTTTTCTGCACGCTGGCGAGTGGAACTACAATGAGATCCTTCCCTGGAGTTATCACAGGCTGCCCGAGATCTATGGCGGTGGCCGTGGATACCTCGTCCAAAGCGAAGGAGAATTTGCCGACGCATTACAGTCGGCCTGGGAGGATCGGAGTTGTGTGCAGATTATTCAAGCCAAATTAGCCGAAGGGGATGCCAGCACAACTCTCTTGCGTCTGGCCAAGCGCATGAGCCACAGCGTTGAACGCAGATAGCCCGCGCAACCAACAACCGATAGCGCGACTGTCGGTAGTAGGCCTCCAGATCGGCTTCCAACCCCTTTCCCCCTACCGGTCCCTTAACTTGTATGCTCCGCACTGAGGGAAGCAGTACGCCGACTGGCGCAGCGTTACTTGACGCTTCTGGCTCCACCCCTGATACTTCTCGGTTTGCTTTTTAGCGTACCCAGGAGAATACCGTGCCAGCAGCTTGTGTGATTGGATTGCAGTGGGGAGACGAAGCCAAGGGGAAATTGGTCGACCTCTTGGCCCCCGACCACGATTGTGTCGTCCGCTATCAGGGGGGGGCGAATGCGGGGCATACCGTCGTCAGTGGTAGCGAGGTCTACAAGCTGCACCATGTGCCTAGCGGGATCCTGCACGCCTCCGTCATGAATTTCATCACCCCTGGGGTGGTTATCGAGCCAACCACCCTTATTGGCGAACTCGAAGGTCTCGAGTCACGCGGCATCGACCCTCGCAAAAACTTGATGATCAGCGAGCGTGCGCATTTGGTCATGCCGTGGCATCTGGCCGAAGATCAAGTCATGAATCAGTTGGCGGTGCAAGGCGAGAATATCGGCACGACGCTACGTGGGATCGGCCCCTGCTATCGCGACAAAGTCGGCCGGAATTATGCCATGCGGGCTACCGATCTGCTCCACGCAGACCTTCCCCAGCGGATTGCTCATATCGTCGATGCAAAGAATGCTCTGCTCAGCGGAATGAGCAAAGCGGGCATGAGCAGTGGAAATAGCGGCAATTCTGCGTCACCGCTACTGGATGCTGCGGAGATTACGGCCCAGGCGGTGCGTTGGGGCGAACAGCTTCGGCCGCTAATCGGCGATACTACCAACCGGCTGCTGGACGAACTGGACCAGGGGAAGCGTCTGCTGATGGAAGGCGCCCAAGGTTCCTTGCTGGATATAGACCACGGCACGTACCCGTTTGTAACTAGCAGCAATTCTTCCGGTGTCGGGATCAGCCCCGGTTCGGGCGTGCCCGCCAAGTGGATTCGGCATGTGATCGGTGTGGCCAAAGCCTATTCGACTCGCGTGGGGGGTGGGCCATTCCCCACGGAGTTAACCTGTGAGACTGGGCAGAAAATCCGAGATCTAGGCCGCGAATATGGGACAACCACCGGCCGTCCGCGACGGTGCGGCTGGTTCGACGCTGTGGCCGTCCGCTACACTGCGCGGCTGGGTGGTATCGATTCGCTGGCCTTGATGATGATGGACGTGATGGCCCATTTTGACGAGATCAATGTGTGTGTGGCCTACGAGATCGATGGAAAGCGCGTCGAATACTTCCCCTGCGATGCAGACGTGTTGCGCCGCGCAAAACCCATTTATGAAACCCATGCGGGCTGGCACCAGGATGTGACGGGTGCCCGGACGCTGGACGACTTGCCCGAGTTGGCTCATCGCTACTTGGATCGTATCGGCCAATTGATCGGGGTTCCGGTGAAGATAATCTCCGTCGGACCCGACCGCGAGCAGACTATTTTTGTTAACCGACAAGAATTGTTGGCTTAATTAGCGCCTGCGCAAGGTAAGTTTGCGTAACAGCGTAGTAGATTGTTGAGGTGCGAATGAGAACCATGGAAGCATGCCGATGAACGAGCCGATAACTTCGCAGGATGACTGCCTGTGCGTGCCGCTCGAGCGACGACCTAAGCACGTGGCCGTCATCATGGATGGCAATGGTCGATGGGCCGAACAACAGCGTCTGCCGCGCATCGAAGGCCATCTGCGAGGAGTCGACGCGGTGCGGCGAACCATGGAGGCTTGCCAGGACTTTGGAGTCGAGACGCTTACGCTGTTCTGCTTAAGCAGCGAAAACTGGAAGCGCCCGGCCCAGGAGTTGGAGTTCCTGATGGCCCTGCTCCGCGAGTACCTGATTGGTGAACGCGAATCGTTGGTGGAGAACAACCTCCAACTTAAAATCATCGGTCGCCGGGAGCGTTTGCCGCAAGACGTCCAAATCGAAATGGACCGAACGCTGGAAGCCTGCAGGACCAATACCGGCATGACACTGGTGCTGGCCATCAACTACGGTTCGCGCTGCGAAATTGCGGACGCGATGAGTGCCATCGCGCGACGTGTTCTGGCGGGAGAAGTCACCTGCGATCAGATCAGCGAGGAATTGGTCAGCGAGCACCTCTACACGGCCGACCTGCCCGATCCCGACCTGTTAATCCGAACCAGCGGCGAAATGCGGATCAGCAATTTTCTGCTGTGGCAAATCAGCTATGCGGAAATCTGGGTTACCCAAACTCTATGGCCCGAGTTCGACCGTCAACATCTGGCAGAAGCCATTAACGATTATGCGTCCCGCAATCGCCGCTACGGTGGCCTAGAAACTCAGCCGGGATCCTCAGCATGACTCTCCGTAGGATCTCAGCCATTGCTGCGCTATAGACTCGCATCCGCCACGATTATTATTTGCGCCGCTCTGCTGGTTGTTGCCTTGGATAGCCCCTGGCCGCGCGTCGGCGACCAGTCAGCGTCTACGGTCAGTGCGACGGATCGCGGCCCTGCTGAGACGCCAGCAGCTAGCTGTACGGGCGGCTGGATGGTCGCGCTGGGGTTTCTGCTGTTTTTCGGCAGCGCAATAGAGTGCGTAGGTATGTGTGCCAAGGGGCAACTCGGTTCGATTACCGCACCCGCTCTGATCGGTTGTGGAGGAGTCATGCTGGCAGCGGCTCTACCCGTCTACTGGCCGTTGAGCGGCAGTCCCTATCCCAGCGACTGCCTGTTGGGCAGGTTGGGCTGGCCACTGGCGGCGGGCGCCATTGCCCAATTGGGCTGTTTTGCTTGGTATATGCCCAGCTATCGCGTCCAATCTGGCGATTTCTCGCGAGCTATTTTAGCCGGTTGGGTGTCGGTCTATTTCGGTGGCTGCTTTGCGTTTGCCGTCGCCCTGCGGACGACTGGCACGTCGGGTTGGGGGTTATTCCTCGTCGTGGGCGTGATCACGGTCACTAAATTTGCCGACGCCGGAGCCTATTTCACTGGTCGGGCATTAGGCAAAAACAAATTATGCCCTGCCGTTAGCCCAGGGAAGACCGTGGAAGGCCTGCTGGGTGGCATGTTAAGTGCAGTCCTGGTGGCTTGGGTCCTTTTTGGCATGGTCGCGCCACGCATGTTTGGCAGCGACGCCGTGCGCGCACTGCCGCTGGGTTGCATTGTGCTGGGTGTACTACTTGCGCTGGCCGGCGTGTGCGGCGATTTGCTGGAATCGGTCTTCAAACGCGAAATGGGTTGCAAAGATAGTGGTAGGCTACTGCCTGGGCTGGGAGGCTTGTGGGACGTGACCGATTCCTTGCTCCCCGCCATGGTAGTCGGCTACTTAGTGGTAATCTCAGGCCTCATTCAGGGACCTGGGCAGTACTAACGTGGGATAAGCTTCCAGCTTGTTAACAACCGTGGGATAAGCTTCCAGCTTGTCAACAAACGTGGGATAAGCTTCCAGCTTGTCAATAAAAGAATCATTCACAAACCACAAAATGGAGGCTTACGGCACCGCACCATTTGCAACCACCGTGCCTAACACCACGACGGCAATTGCGACGAACTCCTTAGGTTAAATATGTCAGAAGCCAATATTAACTTGACCGATCCGACGGCGATCCTGAGCCTGTTTGGGCCGCAGGACCAATTTCTCAAGATCATCCGCAATCATTTTGGCGTGGCCATAACGCACCGCGACGGCAAACTGAAAGTCGTGGGGGACGAGGAAGCGGTGCGGAGCGCGACCGGCTTGTTAGAGCTGCTGCACCAGCGTGTTCAGCAGCAAGGTGCGTTGAGTCTGCAGGAGGTCCGCGCGGCGATAGCGGGGGGGATTAGCGAGTTGGTAGATCCCGTCAGCGAAGCGGTTGATCCTCTGGGCAGTCCCCTTCGACCGCGACCATCGGCCAGTCGCAGTTCGGTCGTCGAAGTCAATTTGCCTCATCTACAGCGAAAAATCAAACCCAAGACCGAGGGGCAGGCGGCGTATATTAAAGCTATCCGCGACCATGATTTGACTTTCTGTCGCGGGCCGGCGGGTTGTGGCAAGACGTATTTAGCGGTCGCACTGGCCGTGGAGGCGCTCAAAAGCCAAACGATCCAGAAGATTGTTCTCGTCCGGCCGGCCGTCGAGGCGGGCGAGAGTCTGGGCTTTCTACCGGGTGACTTGCAGGCCAAACTCAATCCGTACCTGCGTCCCCTACTGGACGGGCTCAATGAAATGCTCGACTATGATC
>CAKQNH010000206.1 GCA_934255105.1 uncultured Pirellulaceae bacterium | reverse complement strand
CTCAGCAACTCCGACTGGGCACCTATGATATCCTCCACTGGGGATTTGCAAAGAATCAACGGGACTGTTCACGGACTTGCGCAATAGTCGTTGCTCGCTCCGCCGATCATTGCTCTATAGTCGTTGATCGCTCCGCCGATCATTGCTAACGCGTGAACACCTACGAATCAACCCACAGCACCAGCCTGCGAGTAGAATTGTAGTCGAGTGTTGCATGAACGCAGGGCACCTGCAGTATATCGATAAACTGAACTAATCAATCTGGAACAAACCAATGAACCGAAGACTAATCTTTGCCGCATCGACTTTCCTATTCTTAGCGGTAACAGCCCTGGACGATGCTCGCACAAATTCAAGCGAGCCGCAGAGCGCTTTGCATGCGAAAAAGGGCCCTTTGATCGCTTCGATCTCAAAGGAAACGCTGTGGCGCAATCGGGACGGCAAGGCTCGCACCTGGTTCCATCCGCGAGCCTGCATGATGCCGGGCGCCGATGGGCAACCCGTGGCGTTGATGACGCTGCAAGAAATTGGAGGCTCTGACTACTTTGGCCCGGTCAACTGGTCGATGTCGACCGATCTTGGCAAGACTTGGAGCGATCCAGAACCGATCCCTGCCCTCGGACGCGATCCCGTTGCCGGCCGCGAAGATGATCTCAAAGCCGCAGTCTGCGATGTGGTGCCTCAATATGATCCAGTCACGGACTCGCTCCTGGCGATGGGACATGTTGTATTCTACAAGGGAGACTATTTTGCGAGAAAGGAACAACTCTCGCGTTACCCAGTTTACGTAACGCGCGATCATGCTGGGGCTTGGTCCCAACGCAAAATCCTGCAATGGGACGATCCGCGCGGTAGTAACATTTACTCGAACGGCTGTGGCCAACGGGTTGTATTGCCAGACGGAGACGTACTGATGTCATTCACTTTCGGCCCTGGGGAGACCAACCGCATGGTTTCCGGCGTGCGCGCCACATTCGATGGTGAACTGTTGAAAGTTACTGATGTCGGTCCAGCGCTGCAAAATAACCAAGGGCGCGGATTGTTAGAACCGAGCGTGGCCGAATTCGGAGGCAAATTCTGGATCACCCTCCGCGCAGAGGACAACCGTGGGTATGTCAGTGTCAGCCACGACGGGCTCAACTATGAAGAGCAGCAGGCTTGGGCATGGGAGGACGGCACGCCGCTCGAGATGTCGACGACGCAGCAACATTGGCTGACGCACAGCGACGGGCTGTTTCTGGTGTATACGCGCCACGATGAGTCCAACGAAAACGTGGTGCGCTGGCGATCGCCACTGTGGGTAGCACAAGTCGACACCAACAAACGCTGCCTGATCAAATCGAGCGAGCAAGTGGTGCTTCCGCTGGTAGGCGATGGAATCAATGAGCCCAATCAAGTAGCTTTGATGGGCAATTTCCACGTCACGCACGCAAGTCCCCACGAGTCTTGGGTTACGGTTGGCGAGTGGATGCCGCGCGATGGCTACAAGGGAGACGTGCTGCTGGCGCGAATTCGTTGGTCCCAGCCGAATCGCTTGCCATTGTGGTAGTTGGCTCGGCGGCCTTGCACGCCGCATGCTCAACTCGACCAAGTAATACGCGCAGCTAGTACACGAACAACTGCAGTTGACTCAGCAACTGCAGTCCGCGATCTCCCTGAGCGTAGGCGAGCGCGATCTCGACGACTTGACTTTGTCCTAGTTCTCGTCCCGACACGAGTAGCCGCTCGATGGACAAATCTGCTGGGGCATGGCAGGCTTGCACATAGCGGACCAACCGCGGACGCCAGCGGGCTTCGTACTCTCGGCTCAGTAGCTGAAGACATTGCAGATCGGCTTTCTTATCGAGCCATAGCGGGCGAAGGATGGCAAAAAATGCCAGCGTGGCTAGCACTCCCCAAAGGGTCGCCCACAACAGCCAGTATGGGAGTCCGTAGGATAGAAGAATGGGCGCAAACACCAAAACCGCGTAGGGGATGCCATAAAGCCGATAACGCATCCATGTGATACGTGACGCGGCGCTAAGGATCGAGTTGCGTAGATCGGCGACCGTTGCGTCGGCCTGTTGACGGAGGCGATCTGCATTGGATTTACCGAAATCGAGCCCCGTTTCCATGGCGACCTCTGCCGCGATCATGGCACACAGCAACAACCCACGTCCGCCGCCGTCTTGGCCTGTGGTGGGAAATGTTTCGCAAACTCCATGACCGTTTCTGGCCAATTGATCGCACAGCATGGCCACTTGCCCCACACCCGCGAGCGAATCATCTTGGCAATATTTCTGGATCAACTGATCCACGATTGCACCGACTGGCCGGCGCAGCAATGCGTCCCGCTCTCGATCACGATAATCGCGCAGCAACAATAGGAACTCGACATCTTCGTCTAGGGCCGCATCCAATTCACTACCGTGTTGCTCAAGGAACTGCAGGCGATCTGCGGTCCATTGGGCGGGAGCGGTCCACATCGCCTTCCGCAGCAACCGAGCATAGAACGCCAATTGGGGACGAAGGCTGGAGAAATGCAAGTTCCTTTCACACGCGGCTAATGTCTTGGCAAAACCCTCAAACGGCACCCGGTCCAACAACCGATTCCAAAGTCGCTCCGTAACGCGATAGTAGTCATCGCCCGAGATGAGCCGGGAGATGGACAATAGTGCCGAAGCAGCGATCTTGGCATCGCCAAAAGCCGAGAGATACTCAGTTAGCAATCGTAGCAAACCGGGGTCTTGAGGATGTTCGCGAATTCCGGTCAAGAGCCACTTCAAGTACATGTTGGCGCTCTTGCGATCGACCACATCGGAAAGCGTCGCCAGCATGAAATACTCTTGCGGGCTACGCGAGCGTTTATCGGCCAGTTGGCGGTAGCTGGCGGCGGGGTCTTCAATGGCCGCCGTCAGCGGACGCATCGCGACCGCTTGGAATTCGGCCGGCTGGCTGGTCGATACCTGACCTTTGCCGCCAGCGGACGGTCTGCGTTCGAAGGCGTCCTCCCACGCCGAAGTCTGTCCCGCCGACAGCGCTTGTTGCACACCATAGCGATCTTGGCTCTCTAGTCGCTCATAGGCTGCGCGAATCCTTTGAAATTCGGCTGGGTGTGTTTCCGGTTTGTAAACACGAATCAATTTTCCGTACGAGCGTTTCAACGCCTTGCGATCAAAACCCTCAGCAAGCTGAAAGAAAGCCAGCGGGTCATGCGGCAGCAATTGCCAATCGGGAGTTGTTGTGCTCATCGTCTCAACAATGCCTACTTCTTTAATGGCTAGCGGACATCAGTCGCGCCAACAGTCTCAAAACGATCAACACGACCAACCACACAGGCCAACTGAATTCGAACGAACCTAGACTAATGCCACCGCCACTGCTACCGCTTTGGTGTGTGTTTTCCGTAGGTGTCCGCTGCCACTGGTACTTGTCGACGGTGGACAGCCAATCGCTTTCCAACGCATACAGTGTCGGGTACTCGGTCTGCATCTTGCGTGCGGCCAGCTTAACCCGCTTTAACTGTCTTTTGCTCTGGAGCCGTACTAAGAAGCGTTCGCGAGCGTGGCCCGCTTCAGCGGCCGGTAGTGCCACGGCGTTCTTAAAGGCGAGAAACAACTCGCGATCCATCCATGGCTGTTGAGAGAGTTTTGGAAACTCGCTGCGGCACTCCGCCGCCGTCCGCAAACGTCTTGCCACAGCAGCCAATTCGGGGAGTTGTCGCACGTCGAGCGCGGCCAATTCCTGCTGCAGCTCCGGCAGCGGAAGGCGCCAGAATTCAGCTTGCACTCGCGAGATCCGTTGTTTGGTCGCCCGTCGAAGCTTGGCCAGCTTTTCGTCCGCACCCGTCGCGGCCTGCTGATCCAAACGGTTCAGCTTGAGCGCACGCGACCGCAGATCGATTAAGTCGCCAGACCGCCAACAAGGATTCAACTCGAAGGCGCGACTCAAATAACGTCGATGGGCGTCAGGCGTTGTCGTCAAGGGTTTCCTCCACGTATTCGATCCCCAGACTGGATAAGGTCACCAGCAGCATTTGCTTGGCCGATTCGAACTCGGATCGGTCGCTACGATTGAGCGCGGCTTCGTATATGTCCAAGACCATGTCCAATTGCTCTCGCTGTGACGGCGCGAGTTCACCGATAACCCGCTCGCAAAATCGCGCCAGGCGCTGATTGCCCAAGTCCTCACGAGGGTAAAATTTCAGCGCAGCCAGTCTTTGGATAGCGGCCGCAATCTGTTCTTGGGTTAAGCCCTTGACATGGTTGGTAAGCACGGTGCGATGTTTCTTTCCACCCGCCGCGTAGGCCTCGACCTCCAAAATGCCGTTCAGGTCGTAGCTGAAACGGATGTGAATGGGTGTCCCGGCGGGACCGGGCGGCAGTCCGACGACGCTCAGCTTCCCCAGCTCGATGTTGTCGCTCACCTTGCGCGCATCCCCTTGGAATACCCGCACTTCCACTTCGCGCTGGTTGGGAGTAACCGTGCTGAAAACTTCTTCTCGGGAAATTGGAATAGTACTATTGCGATGCAGAATCGGGTGGAAGTAGCCATCTTGAATTTGCCCGCCGAGGTTCTTGACGATCTCGACTCCTAGCGTGAAAGGGCAGACATCGGTCATGACCAGATCGTTGACCGCGCTGTTCTGCTCGATCAACGCGGCCTGGATAGCTGCCCCCAGCGCAACGACCTCGTCTGGATTGAAATCCATTTTGGCAGTTTGATTAAAGTAGTTGCGTACGTGCTCGACCAACACCGGCATGCGCGTCGCTCCTCCCACCAGGATCACGTCGTCGATCTCTTTGGGGAGCAACTTGGCATCGCGCAACGCTCGATCGATGGGGACCGCGATGCGATTCATCAAGTTCGCGCAAAGCTTGGCGAAGCCGCTGCGATCCACTCTAAATTCAAGCGGTCTTTCCGCGTACTGACCATTCGGCTCAGGAAGTCGCACGCGGGTCTGCCCCTCGCGAGCTAAGCGACGCTTGGCCTGCTCGCATTCACTTCTGAGACGCGCTACGCGTAAGGGTTGCTTCAATTCGGCGACTTCCAGTTGCAGTTTCTGGCTGGCCAATACCGCCGAGACGAGCCGATCGGTGAAATCCTCGCCACCAAGTTGACTCTCTCCTGCGGTGGCGCGGATCTCGAGTGTCCCTTCGAAGACCTCCATGACGGTCACATCGAACGTCCCGCCGCCTAAATCGATTACGCACAGATGTTTTTCCGCCTCCCGCTCGTGGAAGCCATACACCAGCGCGGCGGCAGTTGGTTCATTGATGATCCGCCGCACGTTGAGACCAGCCAGTTCGCCAGCCAACCGTGTAGCTTGTCGCTGATGATCATTGAAATAGGCTGGTACGGTTATGACAGCGTCGACAACCTTCTCGCCTAGATAAACTTCCGCGTCGGCGACCAGCGATTTCAACACTAGGCTACTGAGTTCTTGGGACGTATATTGTTTGCCAGCCAGCGATAGTCGGCGATCCGACCCCATATGGCGTTTGAAGCACGCTGCGGCTCGCCCAGGATGGGCTACGAGCAATTCCCTTGCGGCGGCACCCACCACCACTTCGCCCGACTCCAAAATACCCACCACTGAAGGCGTCAAGAAGTCACCTTCCGAATTGGGAATCAGTTTGGGTTCGCCCCGTTCAAAAATAGCGCACAACGAATTGGTCGTGCCCAGGTCGATACCTACCGTGTGAGTCATGATGGCTGAAGTGTCGAGTGGTGTTTAAAGTAAGTAGAACGATTTATGCGCTTGTTCAAATCAGGGTTGCAGTCACCTGACGCGGAAGTCCTTAGCCACGCCAACCTCTGCGGCGCAGTTCTAGAATCGATAGTTTACCACATGCGGTGTGCGGTCGTCAGCAATTATTCCCATACACGGCCCCAGAAAAGCTCGCCCCCTATGACCACGCTCCAGGCCAAGGCGAACTGGATTGTTAGGTAGAGCGACAAGTTGCGAAGCTGTGCAATTGCAGCTACAACAGAACATCGGCAGTTCCATTCAGCGTTAACCGGCGACAGTATTTCCACAACATTTCCACAACCAAAGAAAAGTATACTGAGAATGACACAGCGATGAAAACAATCCTACTGCAGACGATCGCCACCGTGCTATTCATTTCTATCGCGCACGTCTGCTGTGCTGCCGATGCTTGGCAGGCTGGTGTCTCGAGGACTGTGATCACACCTTCGCAGCCGATGTGGATGGCTGGCTTCGCGAGTCGCGATCGGCCGGCCGAAGGAACACTCAGCGACCTGTGGGCCAAAGCTCTCGTGATGCAAGATGCCGACGGACATCGAGCGGTAATTGTCACAATGGACTTGGTTGGCATTTCCGGCGAACTGTCGTCTTCGATCTGTGACCGCATCCAGGAACGTTATGGCTTGGCTAGATCTCAAATCGCGCTGGCTACGTCTCATACGCACTCCGGCCCAATCATCGGTGACCTCACTCGGTTCATCTATTTCCTGAACGACGAACAGAATAAATTGGTTGACGAATATGCAACATTTCTAAGCGATCGAATTGTCGCGGTCGTCGGTGAGGCCTTGACAGACGTTGCGCCGGCGACGCTGCAGTACGGCATGGGCCACGCCACTTTTGCCGTCAACCGCCGCAATAACGTCGAAGCGGACGTGCCGCAGTTGCGGCAAAACAACGAACTCCAAGGGCCGTTCGATCACGAAATGCCCGTGTTGACAGTCCGCCGCGAGGGCGAGTTAAGCGCTATCCTTTTCGGTTATGCTTGCCACGCCACCGTGCTCAACTCCTATCAATGGTCGGGGGACTGGCCGGGTTTCGCACAGAGCGAAATTGAGAGGCGTCATCCGGGAGTCACCGCGATGTTCTGGGCCGGTTGTGGTGCGGATCAAAATCCGTTGCCGCGCCGCACGGTCGAACTCGCAGAAGAATACGGCAGACAGTCAGCCACGGCGATCGATACAGTGCTATCCGGTGAAATGCCGACCGTTACGGGCCGCCTGGTCACCAAGTACAAGGAAATTGAACTGGCCTTCGGCCAACTACCCACGCGCGAGCAACTGTTGGAGAACACCGAGTCAAAGAACCGTTACGAAGCAGCACGCGCTCGGCTGTTGCTCGCCGGGCTAGACCGGGGGGAGAGCCTGCCGGGCACCCACTCGTATCCCGTACAGATGTGGTCGATCGGCGACGACATTCGCTTTGTCATCCTGGGTGGCGAGGTCGTGGTCGATTACTCGGTGCGAATCAAAACGGCACTCTCCAAAGGGACGGTATGGGTCGCCAGCTACGCGAACGACGTCCTGGCCTACATTCCATCGCGGCGTGTGCTTTTGGAGGGTGGCTATGAAGGCGCCACTTCCATGGTCTATTTCGGCCATCCCACCGTATGGAATTCAGACATCGAGGAGCGCATCATCGCAGCCGTAAACGAGTTGAACTCTGCCCCAATCGCCGATTAGCTTCTTGACACATCCTTCGGGAAATGAGCTAGCCACGAGAGAGCACAAAGATCGCAAAAGAATAAGAATCGACCGGTGCGAGTCAACAAGTCGCATTGATTGACGGCTTTTCCTTTTGTC
>CAKQNH010000205.1 GCA_934255105.1 uncultured Pirellulaceae bacterium | reverse complement strand
TGCTGCGACTTGTCGTAGCTTTTAACGCGAACCTTCACCACACACTGTGGTTGACGGTGCAAAACAGTTCTATCCCAAGCCAGACTGCCGCCGAACAAGTCTCCACCGTATAAATCCTTCCCGCTCCGTAGTCACCGCCAAAGCTACGACAAGTCGCAGTCTCCAAAGTCGGTCCACCTGCAAAACGCATCAATAATTAGGTCGACGTCCCCCGGCAGCAAGCAGCAAAACGCCTTCACCCGCGAGACAAGCTCGCAGGGGGCGTGAAAAGTTGTGAGGAGAAAAGTTGTGGGGTGGTAAAGATATAGGACGCCTTGAAATGAAACTGGTGTTCATCCCACAAGGCACTAGTTAGAATATCTAACACGTCTGCCGTTTAACAATAAGCCAGCAGCCAACCACCGCTGTTATATTTATATTGTTTCATATATTGTTTCATCTGCACCCACCGAATTCTTCTGCACCCACCGAAGGAAGACATCATGCGATTGTTCACTCTAGCTCTATCTGGCTTAGCTCTGCTGGCTGGCGTTACCTGTGTCGCTGCTCAGGAGAAGGCACCGCAGAAAGCGGCCGCGGTCGAGGATGGCTTTGTCTCCATCTTCAACGGTAAAGACCTCGACGGATGGAAGGGGAACTTGGATCTGTGGAGTGTAGAGGATGGCAAGATCACCGGCCGCACTTCGGCGGAGAAACCGCTCAAGTTCAACACCTTTCTGATCTATGAGAAAGGTCCAGTAGCCAACTTCGAATTGCGGCTAGATTATAAAATCGACGCAGGCAATTCAGGGATCCAATACCGCAGCAAAGTTATCGACGAAGAGCAGTTTATCGTTGGAGGCTATCAGGCGGACATTGAGGCGGGGCCGAAGTATACCGGTATCAATTACGAAGAGCGTGGCCGAGGAATTCTGGCCGAACGTGGACAGCGAGTGACCATTTCTGCTGATGGCAGTAAGTCGGTGGAGCGCTTCGGCGATGGTGCGGAGTTAGCCAAGAAGCTCAACCCTGCAAGTTGGAACCAATACCGCATCGTGGCCAATGGCAATAAGCTCAGCCACTACATTAATAATGAGCTGATGTCCGAAGTCATCGACAATCAAGCAGACAAAGCTGCCACATCAGGTGTGCTGGCCTTCCAAGTCCATCAAGGCCCACCGATGGTCGTTCAATTCAAGAATGTCCGCATCCAGACTCTCGATTGACACTTAGCATCCTGACAAGAATAAATGTCACAACAGTCGCCATCCGCATTGGCTGTAAATTTTTAGGATTGCGAGGCTTCAATGCTAGCGGAAGTCGCCAAGACTTTCGGCCAAGGGAGCTGCTCTCGTAGCCGAAGTCGCCAGACTTTGGACTTCGCTCGGTATATCCAAAGTCAGGCGACTTCGGCTACCAAATATCCGCGACAGTTATAGCTGGCCCAATGCTAAACGAATAGCACGGACAATCGTAGAGCAGTATTAAGCTGCATCGGGATGTGTATGCATCCAATGCTTAATCGCAGGTTTGATCTCACGCATAGCGATCCAGCGACCGCGCGTCTTAGTTGTGCTCGAAAGCAACGTATCAGGATCGATCTCGCCCTTGCCGATGCGGACGAGCAATTCACGCTCGCAAATCGGACCTATGCGTTTGGGGCGATAGAAAAATCCCTTACCCAAAAAATACCAATCAGCCGACATGGGTCTCTCCCCCTCGTTAAATTGAGGTCCCCGTGAGGTCCGGGGAGGATGTACGACCGTGTACACGACAGCTCTGTGAGGCTCAACGTCTTACCGCCTCATCCTAAGTTTTCGGACAACGGCCAAGCAATTGCAAGCGATTTTGAGGCTTCCCCCCCGAGAAACTGAAATTAAACGCGGGGGGGTTCGCTATGGTCTATTGAATTGAACCCTACCAACTCGCGATCGGACCGGCACCAACGCAGTTTCCTGCGAATCTCGCGGGCCAACTTTTTAGCGCAAGCGCCACACTCGACCGATTCCGCAATCCCAACGCCGCTTCGCTAACGCAACCTTGGGTGGAATTCTTGGTCAAGCCCACATGCGTTGGACGAAGAACGATAGGTGCGATTGTCTGTGTGTGGAATTTCATGAAGAAGGAATTCGCTAGGGAGCAATCGCGAGCAAGTCGCACTGCACATGGTTGGCAGTGCATTGATTTCATTGACCCGCTCATCGCAAGGAAGTGGCACGGCGGACTTTAGGCTCAGCTCTGGCTGAGTAACTGTGCCATGCAACAAAAAAAATCTTATGTTGGCCCGCGGGGCTGGGCTATGCTCACGCTGGTCGGCGGCACCGCCTTGGCCTCCCCCTTCTTCCTTCCCCCAGATGTCGATGTGGAGGGATCGGTCAAACAACCGCCCGCTTCGCACGCCGCTGGGCTCGCCCGCTTGGCGTCGATCGAGCTCCCAGGTACCGACTCCAGCGGCCTTGCTCGGACCGGCAGCGCATTTGATCTGCCCGATCTTTCGCAGCAGATTTTGCCTGCGGCGGGCACGGCACTTACCGAGCTACCTGCTTGGGCACCCGTTCGTTCGCCTATCGATAATTTGATCTCACAGGGGACGGCACCTGCTTGGCAGTCCGATTCAGCAGGCGAGTCGACGATCAAGCCGCTGACACCTTGGATCAATGGAGCTGGAACTGTCCAGCCGCCACCACCGCTGTCTCCACCGCTGTCTCCACCGGCGGCCACGATCGCACGCGCTTGGCCCGACGCTAGTTCTCTCCCCGTGGCCGATCACAGGTCAGCTCACAGCGGTTCGGCTAGCGCGCCCGTCTTGGGTAGCGTCCTGCCCGCAGCGACTGGAGGCCAGGGGAGTGTTGGGAACTTGACTAGCACAGCGCAGACCATGCGCGCGTCGACGACACCTCGTCTGCGTCCCCCTGAACGCTCCCCAACTGCTCCCGCGCAAAGGCAATTTGTTTATCAACCGGGCTTTAGTGCTCCAGCTAGGCTACCGTAGCTATTGCCCGATCAGTTCGGGTTGGTCGGCATGCTTCAGCACCTTGTCTCGCAGATCACGCATGAACTTCACCTGCTCGGCTTGCTGGCTGGCCACGTCCACGCTCTCATCGCGGGCTTGGCTCAGGTCGTATAAAACTCCCGGTGGTTCCAACGTTACTATTTCCCAGGGGCCAAGTTTTTCGCGTGTTTTACCCGCCGGGATGTATTTCCAGTTACCCGCTCGCAGAGCCAATTGATTGGCTTCATGGATCAAGTGGGGACGACCGCCCGTGGTCTCATCTCCCAGCCACCAAGCCAATTGCTCGCGACTGTCACCGCAGGCATCCTCGGGAACCTGTGCACCGACCAGCGTAGCTAATGTGCGCGCCAAATCGACTTGCCCTACCAACGCCTCGGATGTCGTTCCCGGAGCAATTCGGCCGGGCCAGCGCAACGCCAATGGCACGCGCGTGCCACCCTCAAAGGCGGAGTACTTGCCGCCCCGCAGATCATCCGCGGGCCGGTGATCTCCGAGCAGTTCGTTGGCCTGGTCGGCGTAGCCGTCGTCCAGTACGGGCCCATTGTCGGATGTGAAAATGACCAGCGTGTTGTCGCTGAGTCCCAGTGCATCGAGCTTCTCCAGAATCTGCCCTACGCACCAGTCGAGCTGCAACATCGCATCGCCGCGCTTGCCCAGACCGCTCTTGCCAACAAAGCGTGAGTTGGGAACTCGCGGGACGTGGATGTCTTGCGTAGCAAAGTACAAGAAGAAAGGTTGTGTTTGCGGTTGCTCCAGAAACTTGAGCGCTTTATGCGTGATCACATCGGCCATGTCTTCGTCGATCCAACGCGCCTTCTGCCCGCCTGTCATCCAACCAATTCGCGAGATCCCGTTGACGATGGTCTGATCGTGGCCCTGGGTCGTTTGCTGTTTCAAGCTCTCAGGCTGCTCGGCGCCCGATGGACTGTGATCGATCCGCTCGTCGTAACTAACCTCGATCGGGTCGGCTGGATCCAAATCGACCACGCGCGATTGTTCGACGTACACACAGGGGACACGGTCACCCGTAGCGGGAATCAAAAAATGGTAGTCGAACCCCAGTTCCTTTGGACCGGGAGAGATTTCCCCGTTCCAATCCACTTCTCCCTCGCCCAGGCCCAAGTGCCATTTGCCAACCACACCAGTTCGATAACCGACGGACTTCAAGAGATCGGCCAGCGTGGTCGTTTCAGGTCGAATGATCAGGTTGGCGTTGCCGCGCGCAATGCCAGTCCCCTTTTGTCGAAAGGCATACATGCCAGTCAGCATGGCAAATCGGCTGGGTGTACACGTAGCGGCTGAGCAGTGCGCGTCGGTGTGCCGCAGCCCTTCGCGAGCGATGCGGTCAATATTCGGAGTCAGCAGGGTCGTTTGCCCGTTGCACGACACATCGCCATAGCCGACATCGTCCGTATAGATCATCACGATGTTCGGCCGCTCTGCAGCTTGACCCAGCGTGCAATCGACCGCTGATTGAAAGATGGCTGTGTTGCAAACGGCAACCAGCAGTAGTACACGATTCAGTCTGCCACGTCGCATGGGGTTGGTTCCTATCGATGGATCTGTAAGCACTCTAGTCAAGTATAGACAATGCGCTGCCAGCGGCGGCTCGAACTCAAGGCTGTAGCTCTTTAGAGACAGGCAAAAAGCGAAAAAATCTTTAGCGTCGCGAACGGGCGGCGGGCGGAGATGATTCCCTAAGCTCGAATCAGCAGTCGAGGCAAGCACCTTCGGCCCCTTTCCGTAGCCACTCAGGGACGGCATGCACTAGCACGTACTAGGGGGTCGCAGCCGTTTCCGGTAAATTGTCAGACAGCGGCAATGCGGTTTCGCACAGTTTGCGAAAGCTCTGTGAGTGGACGGCCTTCGTCACCTACATGCATTGCACATCTTTTCTCCTTTCACCTGCGGAGTAAATTTCAGTGAATGCAATTCGAATTCCCACGCGTCGACGTTTTACACCACTTTGGCTGTGGCTCGCATTGATCGCCGGGCCGACCGACTGCATGGGGCAGGTGCCGGAGGTCACCTCTCAGCCTCCCATTCCGGCTTTCCAAAGCGATACTTTTCTGGCGAGCCCCGAATCGTCGCCGCACAACGGATGGATGTTGGTGTGCTGCGCGCTTGTGCTGTTCATGACGGCCCCAGGGCTAGCGTTGTTCTATGGTGGATTGGTGCGTAAGAAGAACGTGCTGAGTGTGCTGATGCAGTGCATGTTCCTGATGGGGCTGATGACCGTCCTGTGGGCGCTCTACGGCTATTCGCTGGCCTTCGGCAGTGGCAATCCCTATATCGGTGACACGAGCTACGTGTTGATGAACAATGTGGGGCGGAGTTGGAATGAGGTCGCTGGCGAGCCGCAAACGCCGATGTTCAATGCGAGCTTACCGCGACTAACACACATGCTCTTTCAAGGGATGTTTTTCATCATTACGCCAGCTTTAATCTGCGGTGCGTTTGCCGAGCGGATCAAGTTCAGCGCGATGGTAGTATTTTCGATCCTGTGGGGTACGCTGGTGTATTGCCCGCTGGCGCACTGGGTTTGGGGAGGAGGAATTTTGGCATTCGGCCAGCCGCATTCGTGGGGCGGCGGCGCGCTGGACTTCGCTGGTGGAACCGTCGTGCATATCAGTTCGGGAGTCACTGCGTTGGTAGCGGCGATGGTGATTGGTCCACGTGTTGGCCACCGTCGCGAACCGATGCCGCCGCACAATCTGACATACACGGCTCTGGGAGCCGCCATGTTGTGGGTTGGCTGGTTTGGCTTCAATGCGGGTAGCCAACTGGCCATCGATGGTGTCACGGCCAGTGCGTTTGCGGTGACTCACTTTGCCGCTGCGGCAGGTGCCGTGGCGTGGGCTGGTGTGGAATGGTTGCAGCGGGGCAAGCCGACGCTGCTGGGGGCTAGCTCCGGAGCAGTCGCGGGACTCGTGTGTATCACACCTGCGGCAGGACACGTGGGCCTTATGCCCGCGCTACTTATGGGAGCTGCCGGTGGCGTCGTGTGCCATTTCTCGTGCTCCACCCTGAAAAACAAACTGGGCTATGACGACTCGCTCGACGCCTTTGGCGTGCATGGCGTGGGCGGAACATTGGGGGCTCTACTCACTGGCGTATTTGCCAGCCGGGCGGTATGGAACATCGCCGAAGGCCAACCCCTGGGCATGATCGAAGGCAATTACACCACGATCATTGGGCAGCTCGTGGCCACTGCCGTAACGTGGGTATTCTCGGGTGTGGTTAGCTTTGGGCTACTGAAGCTGATCAACGCTACCTTGGGCCTGCGAGTAACGTCGACTGTTGAACGCCAGGGACTTGACATTACCCAACACGGTGAAGAGGGTTATATTTTTATGTAACTCTACTGTCGGGCGTGACTCGTACAATGCGCTCGATTTCTTCAGCGGACATTCCGCGGTCGACCAAAGTTTGTTTGAGCTCAATTTCGTGGCTGTGCTTCATCATGTCGCGAACGCCAGCCAGAATAGCCCAAGCGATCTTCCATAGCAGCACACCTCCCAGTGCGACAATGAAAATCGCGAACAACAACAGGAAAGGAGATAAGGCGAAAGGGGGCATGTTGATAGGGAACATGGTTTCTTTGTAACCTTTATAGAAAACGCATTTTCTGGAAAGCTCCGCGCTCTTTTTGGATACACTTAGCTGTTATGGTACACCGTTCGACACTCACTATTTCGACCACCAGTGGCGAATCTTGGCAGGAAAACGCCGATTCGGCCAAAATGCCACTGGCCGTGCAGCCTCTGCGCATCGGGCCGCTCGTAGTCGACCCGCCCATTCTGCAAGCCCCTATGGCTGGTTTTACCAACTATGCCTACCGCCAGATCGTGCGCGACTACGGCGGGGTGGGGCTGCATGCCACCGAGATGGTCAACGCTCGCGGCTTCGTGTGGCTCGATGAAAACGAATGCGAACACCCCGATCGCTTGTGGGGTGTCCGCGATGAGGTGCGACCGCTGGCGGTGCAGATCTGGGACAACGACCCTGAGACAATGGCTAAAGTTGGTCGCCGCTTGGTCGAAGAGTACCAAGTCAGCGTGGTCGACATCAATTTCGGCTGCCCAGTTCGACAGGTGACCCAAAAGGCGCACAGCGGATCGTACTTGCTCAGCCAACCGGAGAGGATGCACGCGATCATTTCGCAGTTGGTCGCCGCTTGCTCACCCACGCCCGTGACAGCAAAAATTCGCCTCGGCTGCACTCGCAAAAATGCCAATGCCCGCCTGGTGGCTCGGGTCGTTGAAGAGGCCGGTGCGGCAGCGCTCACCGTGCATGGCCGCACCGCCGAAGACTATTTCAAAGGCAACGCCGACTGGGAACAAATCGCCGAACTGAAAGATCACTTGCACAATATTCCGTTGATCGGCAACGGCGATCTCGATAGCCCTGAAAAGGTGGTCCATGCCTTCCGCCACTTTCGCGTAGACGGCGTCATGATCGCTCGTGCCGCCTTGGGCCGCCCTTGGCTCTTCGCCCAAGCTGCCGCGGCACTGCGTGGCCTGCCCATTCCAGCCGAACCCTCGCTGGCAGACCAGAAAACCTGTATGT
>CAKQNH010000204.1 GCA_934255105.1 uncultured Pirellulaceae bacterium | reverse complement strand
GGGAAGCGGAAGTCTTCGAAGTTGCGATCCGATCCGATGTAGACCGTCTCCAGCACGTTCATCAACGTGGCACCGCGATACCAGGGCATGTTGGGGCTGGGATCGACTACGTTGTCCCCCGAGAGTGCCGAGATGGGAATGAAGTGCAGGTCTGGCAGATCCAATCGCGTTATAAACGCGCGGTATTCGGCGCAGATTTCGTCGTAGCGCTCTTGGCTGAAATCGACCAAGTCCATTTTATTGATGGTCACCACGACGTGACGGATGCCTAGCAGTGCGACGATGAAACTGTGGCGTTTGGTTTGCGTCAGCACTCCGTGCCGCGCGTCGATGAGAATCACCGCCAAGTCGGCCGATGAGGCACCCGTGGCCATGTTCCGAGTATATTGCTCATGCCCCGGGGTATCGGCAATGATGAACTTGCGCTTGGCGGTCGAGAAGTAGCGATAAGCTACGTCGATCGTGATCCCTTGCTCCCGCTCGGCTTTCAGGCCGTCGGTAACCAGTGCGGGGTCGAATTTCCCGCCGGTGGTTCCGTGCGTTTTCGACTCCGATTCGAGCTGCGCTAATTGATCTTCGTAGAGCATCTTCGAATCGAACAGCAGTCGACCGATGAGCGTGCTCTTGCCGTCGTCCACGCTGCCGCAGGTGATAAACCGCAGCAACTCCTTTCGTTCGTGCTGTGCCAAGTAGCTGTCGATGTCGCTGGCAATTAGTTCGCTTTGGTGACTCATCGTTAGAAATACCCCTGCTTCTTTTTCTCTTCCATGCCAGCCCCACCCGCATCGCGGTCGATCACTCGCCCTTGGCGTTCGCTCGTTTTGGCCAACAACATCTCTTGGATAATCTGTGGTAGCGTGGTTGCGTCCGACTCGACCGCACCGGTCAGAGGATAGCAGCCAAGTGTGCGAAATCGCACACGTCGCATTTCCAGCTTTTCGCCGGGCTGCAGCTTCAGACGCTCATCGTCTTTCATGATCCACGTCCCACCGCGGTTGACTACCGGCCGCTCGTCCGAGAAATAAAGTGGCACGATCGGGATTTTTTCCAAGTGAATATACTGCCAGACGTCTAGCTCAGTCCAGTTGCTCAGCGGAAAAACGCGAATGCTCTCACCCGGATTGACCTTGGTGTTGTACAGATTCCACAGCTCGGGGCGCTGGTTCTTGGGGTCCCAGCGATGGAATTTATCGCGGAACGAGAACACGCGCTCCTTGGCACGCGACTTCTCTTCATCGCGACGTGCGCCGCCAAAGGCCGCGTCAAAGCCGTACTTGGTCAGTGCGGCCTTGAGCGAATCGGTCTTCATGATCTCCGTATGCTTTTCGCTATTCTCTGCCGGGTCGATTCCAAGCTTGGCCCCCTCTTCGTTGATATGCACGATCAGATCCAAGCCCAATTCCTTGCGTGCGAAGCTCTCGCGAAACTCGATCATCTCGCGGAACTTCCACGTGGTATCGACGTGCATGAAGGGGAATGGGGGTTTGTCGGGGTAGAAGGCCTTCAGTGCCAGATGCGTCATGACCGACGAATCTTTGCCGACCGAGTAGAGCATGACCGGTTTGGTAAACTCAGCGGCCACTTCGCGGATGATGTGAATGCTCTCCGCCTCGAGCAATTTCAAGTGGGTAAGCGAGTAGGCAGACATAGTTCAGGGCAGGCCCTATAAAAATGAAAAACGTGAATTTGAGTTGGCCTGGCGTGGCTCCAGCGGCGCGAGGAGCTACGCAGGACCACGGCACAACCATGGGGAGCAGCAGACCATGGGCTCAGATGCTCACTCCATAGGGAGTGAGTGTGCACAGCTTGGCGAACTCGGCAAGGGGAGAGGGCAATTTATGAATGCTTCCGGCGATTCATTTGCAAAATAACCGATTCCGACTCGGTCCCCGGCATGGTGTACGAGGCAATTCGTCGCAATTCGATTTCATGCATCAGCCCGCGATGGCGCGCCTCGCCCCGCTCTTCGACCCAGCGTGGCCCCTTGATGGCCAGCAATCGGTCGCAGCCCATCCAGTACTCGCCCATCCAGCCTAGCAACTGCGAGATGCTCCCTACGGCTCGAGTAACCAGGCTATTGAAGCGCAGGTCCTCCAGCACGTCTTGGACTCGCATTGGGTATACGGCTACAGGCAGTTCGAGCCGCTTGACTATATCTTTGACCACTTTGGATTTTTTAGCCACGCCGTCACACAAGCTGACCGTCAGGTCGGGCCGCAGGATCGCCAGCGGAATGCCAGGCACGCCACCGCCGGTCCCCACGTCCAGTACCTCTTCGTCCTCGCTCAATTGCTCTGCCAGCTTCACTGAATCGAGCAGATCGCGGCGTGCGAATAGATCGAAATTGGTGTGGCGGGTCAAATTGATCTTGGTATTCCAGTCCCACAATGCAGCACAGTAGTCTTCCAGTTTGGCCAGCACGTCGCCGGGTAGGTCGATGCCTATCCGCTCTGCCGCTTCCTGCAGGCAGCCGCTCGGGCTGGCCTCAGCCATGTCGGTCTCAGCATCCTCGCCAGTTAAATTGACGTCTAAATCCACGTCGTCCATCGCTGTCCTCAAATTGCTCATAACTTCAACTCCGTTTGTGTAAAAATCCAAGCCACCAAATCTGTCGTGGCGCTCAAATCGTCCACTGCGCGACAAGCTCCGGCGGTCAACAGTTCGTCGGCTGTGAAGCCACCCGTGCAGACCGCCAAACAGCGCGCCTGTAGTGCGCGTGCTAGCTGCACGTCCAGCGGAGTATCGCCGATTACTATAATGCACTGCGGGGGGACTTCATGTCCACTGTGATTATTGACGACCGACATCACTTGTCCACTCAAATCGGGCCGATGCGCGACCGTGTCTCCAAAAATCCCAAATTCGAACGATTCCCACAAGCCGAAATGTTCGAGCTTCATCTGGGCGGAGACTGGCATGTTTCCCGTCAGTAAACCGACTTGACAGCCCGAAGTCTGCCTCAGTTGACCCAGCATCTCCACCACACCGGGCAGGATCACGCCGCCGCGCCGCTTCAGCTCACCAGGCAGACTGTCAAAGTAAGCCGCTTGTAGGTGCTGAAAATTATCCTCAGAGTCCTCGATGCCGTTGCGCGTTAGCAATTCGAAAAAGACCCCCAAATCGGTGCGGCCGTGCAACGGGATCATACGCGGTGCCCGAATCCCAAAGGCCTGAGTCAGCGCTAAGCAAAGCGCTGCCCCGCCGGCACCTTGCGAATTGATCAACGTCCCGTCGATATCAAATAGTACGACCATTACTCAGCCGGCTCTTCCAAAATAAGCAATTCGACTTTGCGAAAATCGATAGGATGACTTTCGCTTTGCAGCGAAATGGTCCCGCCGGAGATCAACAGTCCCCCCTGCTTCTCTGCTAGCATCTTTGCGTGCGGGTCGCGCTCGTCGTATTGCGGCTCCGAGTACTCCAGGACCGTTTCCCCGTCGATGATGTGCTTGATCACACCGGCACCTCGCACCTCAACCTCAACGGTTACCCACTGCTCGCCGTGATAGGTCTTAGAGCGTGAACTGGTGCAGTGCGGCAGAAACAATTTTCCGTTCATGACCACATTGGTGCCCGGTGTACATAGATTGACGGTAGTCCGCGGGTCGCGGCCGTTGCCACCCAACAATTGGCATTCGATCGAAGCTGGGAAATCTTGATCGACAGCCATCAATGCTGGGTCTTCTCCATGCAGCATCATACCGCTGTTGCGCGTGGCCCAGCCTGGGCCACCCTTGCACTGCTCGCCGACAAACCGGTATTCGACACGCAAGCGGTAATGCGAAAATGGCTTTTCGTAAAACAAGTGGCCGAACCGCTCGCCGAACTCTGGGTATTGCTCCGCTTCGTAGCGCACCTTCAGCAACCCATCTTCGACGCGAAACGTAGCGCCATAATTGACCCCCAGCTCCTGATAGCGAATCTTGGGAATCCAGCCGGTCAGGTCTTGGCCGTTGAAGAGTTGAATCCACTCGCCGGCTGGGGCTTCAGCCGCCGAGTTGGCGACCTGTGCGGGCGCCTGGGCTGGTGCCTGGGCAGCTTTCTGGACGGGCTCCTGGGCGGGTGCCGGGCTGAGCAGCGCAGAGCTGACCAGGGTAGAATAGAGCAGGCCAAGCAGCGACAGTCTGATGAACGACATAGGTTTACCTTTGAAATGAAGCAGTACACCTGCGGGGGGTGTGATGGGGTTGCGTGATGATGTGTTTGGCCTAGATTGGCACGGGAAAGGCTTCGGCAGCGTTGACCGCGCTAACAGGAATGGGGTAAACATACACTGTATACCGCAGCTAAACATGATACTCGATACTTGGCGCGCACGCGCCAGCAAGCAATAGGAAAACGATCTTCTATGAACGCTTCCATTCGCACAGCTACTCGGCTGGCTATATGTTGGGCTTTGGCGTGGCTGATGGTGGCCCCTGTTTCGGTGCTAGCCCAAGGGCAGGCACCCACCAAAACGCAGGCATCCAATGCGCAGGCGTCCAATGCGCAGGCGTCCAAAACGCAAGCATCCAAAGGGCAAGCCAAAGGTAAGGAGCTGTCGACAACTCCGTTTGGCGGTTTCGGTCTCCCTGGCCTCGGCGGTGGTAGCGCTGCGAATGGCGAGAACGCTACTTTCGAAGCGGGCTACGAGTTGGAATCGGCGGGCAAGAGCGGACGCATTTCGGTCACGGCCGACATCGCCGACAACTGGCACCTGTACTCGACGACTCAGCCTGAAGGTGGCCCCATGGCTACTAAGATCAAGCTGCTCAGTGAATCGGTCAATCTCACCGGCCCCTTCATTCCTAACCAAGCTCCTGACATCGGATCGGACCGCGCCTGGCCCGGCCTGCCGATCGAAGAACATCACGGCGTCGTCACCTGGACCGCTCCATTCACCGTCTCAAAACAACTCGATCCCGAGCAGAATTCCTTGGAGGTCGTGCTGGACGGTCAAGTCTGCATGACGGGCGGATCGTGCATCCCGATCACCAAAAAAATGACGGCCAAGTTCAAGGGGAACTACGGTGAGCAGCCGCGAAGTGAATCCCTGCGGATCACCGACACTCAGGCCGTTTGGACCGCCAGCCTGTCACCTGCGCAGGTGAAACCCGGCGACCTAGCCGTAATAACTCTGACTGCGGATCTGGACGAAGGCTATCACATCTATCCCTTCGTCGAGGAGGATTCTGAGTTTCGCACGGCGATCGTGGCTACGTCCAAAGCCGGTTTGCGATTCGGTAGGCCCAAGACCGATGCACCTATCTTGGTCGACAGTCGACTTGAAACCCCCATCAGCTATCACGATGGCGATGTCACGTGGCGCATTCCGATCCGTGTGCCGGACAGTGCGCAGGCGGGCGAGTACCCGCTCGAGCTGCAAGTTGGCTTTGTGACTTGCAACGATCGTTCCTGTAGCAAGCAGAGCGGCCTGTCGGTGGCGGGCAATCTGATCGTCACGGCCGCTCCACCCGTGCCTGCGCCCGCCGTGGCGATGACCTTTGCACAGGAAGATTTTGTGACGGTTGTCGACCGGGACAGCCTGACGGACTGGATCGATCAAGCGACGACAGACAACGAGAGCACCAAAACAGCTTCTCGAACGGCGGGTGCTGGGCTGGATATTTGGATGGTCCTAGCGGCGCTGGCCGGCGGTTTCATCCTCAACTTCATGCCCTGCGTCCTACCCGTGATCGGGCTCAAGTTAATGGGCTTTGTCAATCAATCGGGGAGCAACCGAGGCAAAATAATTTCGCTCAACGTCTCCTATGTGGGAGGCATTCTAGCAGTGATGTTGGTGCTGGCGTTGGCTAACGTGTTCGCCAAACTGGCCGGCGAGGCATTCGGCTGGGGACAGCAATTTACGCGTTTAGAATTCCAAGTTCCTATGGCCGTGCTGATCTTCGCCATGGCCTTGAGCTTTCTGGGAGTGTGGGAGATTCCTATACCTGGATTCGCCACGTCGAATAAGTCTGGCAAGCTGATGGAGCAAGAGGGGCTAACAGGCGCGTTTTTCAAAGGCATCCTCACTACCTTACTGGCCACGCCCTGTTCGGGGCCGTTTCTGGGGACCCTCTTCGGATTGACGTTAACCCTCTCGGTGACGTCGATAATCCTGCTGTATCTGCTGGTCGGAATCGGCTTGGGCCTCCCCTACATTGCACTTTGCTTCTATCCGGGCGTGATCCGCTTGCTTCCCAAGCCCGGTGCATGGATGGATACGCTCAAGCAAGTCCTGGCGTTTCCCCTCCTGTTAACCGTCGTCTACTTCGTGGCTATGATCGCTCCCGATTACCGCATCGCCACGTTGACACTGTTGATCGTAGTTTGGTTTGCCTGCTGGTTGATCGGCCGCGTGCCTGCCTATGCAGAAGCGTATCGTTTGCGTTCCGCCTGGGCTGCCGGTGCGGCTTTGACCGCAGTCGGAGCCATGGGGGCCTTTACCCTCCTGGGACCCGTCAAGCATGATCTTCCCTGGATACCGTACAACGAAGCCTCCCTGGCTACCCATCGCTCGGCTGGAAAAACGGTCATGGTCGAATTCACCGCGCGCTGGTGTTTGACATGTCAAGCCAACATGAAGTTCGCCATCGATCGCCCCAAGGTTGCCCAGTTGGTCGATCAGAATGGCGTCATTCCATTGTTGGCCGATTGGTCCGAGCCGTCCGACGAGATCATGAGCAAGCTAAAGGAGCTCGATAGTCTGTCGATTCCACTGCTGGCCATTTATCCCGCCGACCCGTCCGCCCCTCCCATCATTTTGCGCGATGCCATCACCGAGTCGCAGTTGCTACGCGCGCTCAAGGAGGCTGGCCCCAGCCAACCCGATTCCAAGCTGACCACGTATACGAACTAGTGAACCGTACAACTCTAATATTGGGCTGGGAGTAGAGCAGTTGTCCCCAACTGCTTCAAAAAACGATTGGGACAATCGTTCTACATTCAAGTGAGCCTAACGCGCTATCCCAACAGCTCGCGAGCCACATGGCCGTCGCTCCACTTGAGCGGACGTCCTATTGGCGTCAAGCGTTCTTGCGCGGGGTCGATTCCCAACGCCTGCAGCAGCGTAGCGTGCAGGTCGGGGATCGTTAGCGGACGGTCGGTAAAACGCGCAACGTCCAGCGCGGGCTTCTGCCCAGACTCGCCGGGCTGTTTCTGAAACCACTTTCGATCCGGATTATTCGGGGTGGCACCGTGCACATAGCCGCGGCGAAAACCACCACCGGCCAGTAGCCCGCTGAAGCCGTGCGGCCAGTGATCGCGTCCGCTGGCTGGATTGATTTGCGGCGTCCTGCCGAATTCGCCGCCGCAGAAGACAACCGTGTCGTCGAGCAGGTCGCGCGCATGCAATTCCTGTAGCGTGGCTGCCAAAGCTGAGTCCAGGATTTGCGCTCGCCCCATCTGCAGCACGTGATTGTTGATGTGCGAATCCCAGCCTTTGAGCTCCACTTCCACGCACCGCACACCGGTCTCTAATAAGCGGATAGCCGCTAAGCATCCGCGGCCGAAGGAAGTGTCGCCGAATCGTCCGCGAGTTTCCTCACCTTCAGCGAAGATGTCAAAGGCGGCTAACTGCTGGCTGGTCATCATGGCTAGCGCGCTGTCGGTTGC
>CAKQNH010000203.1 GCA_934255105.1 uncultured Pirellulaceae bacterium | reverse complement strand
GGCGGCGACATCAATTTTCGGGCATCTTATATCTTCTCAGCGAACGACGTCATCGCGAACATCGGCGTCATCGTTTCGGGCATCTTGGTTCTGTTACTTGGGTCCCAGCTTCCCGATTTGCTGATTGCCGTCTTGATCGCCGGGATTGTTGTGCGGGGTGGCGTCAATATTCTGAGGGATGTCCACCGCCACAAAAATTGAACCGTTTAATGCTCTTCATGCAGTTGGAATCTCGCCTGTACTTCCTTGCTCTCGATAGCGTGGTCTTTTCTCGCCATTGTAAACGGCGGCATTTCAAATCAACGACTAAGGCAGTTTTAACGCCCCCCTCTCAAAGGAGATGTGCGTTTTTTGGCGGCCGGACACCTGCGAATATCCGATCTAGCTCGGTTGTGGGGCGTCGAAAGGCCCAAAAAACCGCGCGATTCGGTGGTTGACATTGCCCCAAGGGCATCCAAGAGCTATCCTTGGAGGAATGAGGTCCCCTCTAGTAGCACTACTCTTAATCGTCAACTTGTTGACCTGTCCGCTGAATTGCTTGGGTTGCCAGCCGCTCCCAGCTTCCAGCGTCGAAAGTGCTTGCGCCACGTACGAATGTTGCTCTGACTGCGTGGAAACGGAGATCCCAGCTGCCCCCGAGCCACACGATAGCGATTGCGAGTGCAAGAATTGCATTTGTGAGGGGGCGATTGTAGCTAGTCCGGTCGAGCTGCCACAATCTTCCGATGGGATCTGCTGGTTTCATCGGGTTGAAATCGATTTACAAAGCCCCGTCAGTTCGTTTTTCGCTGATGGGCATTCGAGAATCGTCGTAAAGCACGCATTCACGGGTAGCGATGCGCGTATAGCGCTTCAATCTTGGCAGATCTGAGCCAGCCAACGCCTTTGCGTTTCTTTTAAGCGTTGTTCGCTAGGACAACGATTCAGATTCACTTGCTGAGATTCGGTGCTGCGCAAACTTTTCGCAGCGTGATGATCCAGCCTAAGTAAGACCTCCTTCATGCTGCTTCCCTGGGAATACGGCGTTCGCAATCTGGCCAGGCGACCGGTGCGCACGGCATTAACGATGATGGCACTGGCCACTGTCGTGATGTTGGTGTTCGTGGTGGTCGGGTTCATTCGCGGACTTGAGCAGTCGTTGACCGCAAGCGGCGATGAAAACGTCGTATTGGTTTACTCGGTGAACTCGGAAGAGAACATTGAGAACTCATCCATCCCTGCCCGGACACCATCTTTATTAACTGCCAGTGTAGATGGCACTGTCAAGCGATTTGGGCTCAGTCATGCGTCGCCCGAGTTATATGCAGGCACACACGTTAAGAGCGAGAACAATGGAGGCGGATTGGGATTGGTGCGGGGTGTAACTCTCGCCGCGCCACTGGTCCGACGATCAGTTCAGTTGATCGATGGTGACTGGCCAAATGACGGCGAGGTAATGGTAGGGCGATTGGCGGCCGCAAAGCTAGGGAGCAGCGAAGATGAAATCGCGATCGGAAAGAGCATTGAGTTCGAGGGACGTTCGTGGAACATCAGTGGAAGATTCGCTGCCGGGGGTGCTGCTTATGAGTCTGAGATTTGGTGCAGGTTGTCCGATTTTCAAACTGCATCAAAGCGGCAAGACATTAGTTTAGTGGCGTTGCTCTTATCGCCCAGTGGTTCACCTGCTGAAGTTGAATTGTTTTGTAAGGAACGCACAGACCTCGAGCTTCGGGCGATAGCGGAAACGGAGTATTACGCAACGCTACAACAACATTATAAGCCCGTTCGATTGTTGGCTTGGCTGGTCGTAGTGCTGGTGTCCAGTGCAGGAATATTCGCTGGACTGAACATGATGTACGGAGCGGTTGCAGGCCGCGTCCGGGAGATAGCGACATTGCAGGCGATCGGTTACCGCCGTCGCGCTATCTTGATCAGTCTGATCCAAGAAGGTGTGCTTCTCTCTGCCGCTGGATCACTCGTTTCTGGAGTGATCGCGCTGACCGTGCTGAATGGAATGGCAGTGAGGTTCACGATGGGTGCATTTACGTTACGCATCGACGGCGTAGCAATCTTAATTGGTTGCAGTGTCGGACTGTTATTAGGTGTCGTTGGTGCGTTGCCACCGGCATTAAAAGCACTGCGAGCAGAAGTCGCAGCGAGCCTTAAAGCTGTTTAGTTTTGAAAATCCTTTTTTCGTTTTGGAGCGTTTAGATGAAAGTTCTTTCAAGTATTGCGTTGGTCGTTTTAACTCTTGGATCTGTCGGATGCCAGTCGAAAGACAGTAGCTCACCGACCGCGAATTCCAGCCAATCCACCTCGTCTTTTCTTGTTGAAAGCGAGCCCACGGGAGCCATGCCCGTTGGTGAAGCTCGAGCAAAGAGCGAAGACGGACAAGAAGTTACCCTTGTTGGTCTGATCGGTGGATCAAGCAAGCCCTTTGTTGAAGGACTGGCGGCATTCACGATTGTCGATCCGAAGGTGCCTTACTGCGCGGACGATGAAGGTTGCCCAACTCCGTGGGACTATTGCTGTCAGACGGAAGCAGTTAAGGAAAATATCGCAACGATCAAACTCGTTGACGAGGCAGGCAAACCAGTTGCGTCTAGTGCTCGTGACCTACTGAAGGTCAAAGAACTATCGACGGTGGTTGTCAAAGGTAAAGCCAAGCGTGATGACCAAGGAAACCTTACCGTGGCCGCCAACCAAGTGTTTGTTCGGCCAGGTAAGTGATCATGGCAAAAGAACAACTAGATCTTAGCAGCCTGGCGCTAGATCGTACGCCGACAACCAGCGCAACCAAAACACCATCACTTCAACACAAGAGGCGATGGTTGTCGCGGTATGTATTGCCTGTCGGCGTTTTGTTGGGCTTTGCGATGCTATTTTTCGCTGCAGCGGGCACTCGCTTTATGCCGGCTCGCTCAGTGACTGTCGTTCCGGTGATTGTAAAACGAGCCGAGCTTCAGCAAGCAGGTACAACGCTATTCCAAGCGCCAGGCTGGATCGAGCCTCGTCCAACCGCCATTAGCGTAGCCGCGATGACTCCCGGTGTTATCGAGGAGCTAATGGTCGTGGGCGGGCAAACAGTGCAAAAAGGGGAGCCAATCGCACGATTGGTTTCTATCGATGCGGAATTGGTACTTGAGCAATCGAAGAATGCTCTAGCAATCCGCGAGGGTGAACTCAATCGCGCAAAAGCGGAATTGTCCGCTGCGCGTATCCGCTTTGAAAACCCTGTGCACCTGCGAATCCAGCTTGCCGATGCAAAGAGCAATCTAACGAAATCAAAGACGGAGTTAGCCAAACTACCTTTCCTTATCGATGCGGCCGAATCAAGCGTTAAATACACGCTTGCGAGCATGTCAGGAAAACAATCGGCCAGGGGAGCGATTTCAGATAACACGATCGCCAAAGCTGAGAATGATCATGCAATGGCAATGGCAAATTTGCAGGAGTTGCAACAACGTAAACCTAATCTGGAACGCGAAGTCAGTGCTCTCGAGGAAGTCGTTCACGCCCTGGAACGGCAATTGGAGTTGCTGGTAGAGGAGACTCGGCAACTGCAAGAAGCAGAAGCGAAGGTTCAATCGGCAGTGGCTTATCGAAACGAAGCCATGCTGCAAGTACGTCAAGCGGAACTTGCTCTCGATCGGAACACAGTACGCGCTCCGATGCAGGGTCGCATTCTAAAAGTGGTCGCATCTCCTGGATCGCGAGTCATGGGTCTTGAGACAACGGCTGGACAAAGCTCGAGTACGGTTGTCGAAATGTACGATCCACAAAAACTTCAGGTGCGAGTTGATGTGCGACTTGAGGACGTCCCAATGGTCACACCGGGCCAGCAGGTCAACATTGAGACCGCCTCTTCTGCCGATGTAATCCACGGTCAAGTGCTGCAGATCACCAGCTCGGCGAACATTCAAAAGAATACATTGGAGGTCAAGGTTGAGTTGCTTGACCCACCTCTATCCGTGAGCCCCGAGATGCTCGTCACAGCCGCCTTTCTGGCTCCGAAAAGCGACGTATCGTCGGATTCAATGCGAGAGGCGGAGCGCATATTCGTTCCAGAGTCTTTCGTGCAGGCCAGCGATTCACAATCGTTTTTATGGATAGTCGATGAGAATTCAACTGCGAGAAAACGCACGGTGGAATTAGGTGGTAAGACGGCCGATGACCTCATCGCAATCAAATCAGGTCTCCGAGTTACAGATAAGTTGATCGCTTCAGGAAGAGATGGCTTGCAAGATGGTGCGAGGGTGCATGTGACAAGCGACGATCCAATTATAGGAATGAAATAGATGGCACTCGTAGAACTTCGTGGTGTAAGCAAGAGCTTTAGTAAGGGCGAAGAGACCATCACGCCACTTGACAACATTAGCATGGACATTGAGGAAGGCGAGTTCATCTCCTTAATGGGTCCCAGTGGTACCGGTAAAAGCACGCTGCTTAACTTGGTGAGCGGAATTGACCGGCCCGACGCGGGAACAATCACTGTCGATGGGACAGATGTGACCAAGTTGTCTCGCACGCAGCTTGCTGATTGGAGAGCTGCCAACCTTGGGTACATATTTCAGACACACAATCTCATTCCCGTGTTGACCGCTTATGAGAATATTGAGCTTCCAACGCTGCTGTTGAAGTTGTCCTCCGCGCAACGAAGGCAACGTGTTGAACTGGCCCTAGAAGCGGTCGGCTTGAGCGATCGAGCAAACCACTATCCTCGCCAGCTTTCCGGTGGACAAGAACAACGCGTTGGCATCGCTCGTGCAATCGTGGCGCATCCGAAAGTTGTCGTGGCGGATGAGCCGACTGGGAGTCTGGATGCAGAAACCAGCGATCAAGTGCAAATACTCCTGCAGAGACTCAATCGTGAACTGAACATCACGATGTTGATGGTCACGCACGATAGCAACGTCGCAGGCATTGCAACGAAGCAATTAATTCTCGATCGGGGCAAGTTCCTGGCTCGCGCCGAAGGAGTAGTTCGATGATAGGTTATGTCTTGAAAACAATGTGGCGACACCGCACTCGAACGCTGCTGACCGTATCAGGAGCAGCGGTAGCGATGTTTGTTTTTTGTTTCGTGGGCTCTGTTCAAGAAGGGCTTCATCGGCTGACGACGGGTTCGGATGCGGATCGCAGCTTGATTGTGTTCCAGGAAAATCGCTTTTGCCCAACCACTAGTCGCTTGCCAGAGGATTATGCGAAGAAGATCCGTGAGATTAGTGGCGTGCGCGATGTTATGCCCATCCAAGTGTGGACGAATAACTGCCGAGCAAGCTTGGACATCGTGGTGTTCAACGGTGCCGACCCCATGCAGATCCAAAAGTCTCGACCTCTCACGCTCGTGAGCGGTAGCTGGCAACAGTTTCAATCGCAGCGCGATGCAGCCATCGTCGGACGCAACGTTGCGAATCGTCGAGGCTTAAAAGTCGGCGACCAATTTTCAATTGGTGATATTTCAGTGCGGATAGCAGGACTTTTTTCGTCAACGGTGCCTTCCGAAGAAAACCTCATTTACACGAGCCTCGCTTTTCTGCAGTATACCCGCGGCCTCGACGCAGCCGGACTGGTTACTCAGCACGAGGTCCTGTTGACCGAAGATGCCGATCCAGATCGCGTGGCAAGTGAGATCGACTCAAAATTGCGAGCTGGTTCTGTCGCGACTAAAACGCGTCGCAAGGGAGCGTTCCAAGCCAGCACCCTTTCGGATCTTGTCGACCTCATCGGCTTTGCCCACTGGCTCGGCTACGCGTGTGTCGGCCTAGTGTTGTCGCTTGTGGCTACTACCACGGTTATGAGTGTCCAGGATCGCATCAAGGAATACGCAGTGCTGCAGACCATCGGCGTGCGTCCACTAACCACCATGCGTCTGGTTCTCACCGAAAGCACACTCCTGTGCGTGGTGGGTGGAGTAGCAGGGACGTTGCTTGCGATGCTCGCGCTGAGTCTCGGTGGTTTTGCGATCGGCGCTGAGGGAGCGACCATCGCGTTCCGACCAACGCTAGGCCTAGCCACCTCGGGCACCATTGTGTCTGTATTCGTCGGAATCTTAGCAGGCGTGGCTCCGGCAATTCAGGCTTCTACCGTACCAATTGTCAGTGCGCTTCGGCAGCCTTGACGGACTCATCGAAAAATCTAACCACAATTTCGATTTCGTATTTTTCCCACTGTTTGCCCTGCTAAGTAGCTCTAAGATGCGAACTCGCATTGTGGGTAATGGGACGCGCGTCGGCCATTTTGCATAGATAGATCTGGGAGGGACACCACTTCGGTTCCCTCGAAGGTCTAGCTATGGAGGCGGAATCATCGACGCTTTTTCTTTTGACAATCTTCTTGATGATGGCGAGCTGCCACGCGATCCGGCGTCGGTCCGCTTTCGATCAATCGCGGAAATCATCCTTCGCGGCATCCACAGATGTGTTGCTGCAGACCGCGAACTGCAGGGCGAGACTGACCGATTTTCCAACGAAGCCCAACCTGTTTTGGGCAATCTCGGAGACTCTTTACCCGAGCCGCTTGCTTTCGTTTCCGACAAAGCCCTCTCTGTGTCCGACGTCTCCAAAACGCCGGGTTTTGGCGACGCACAAGACATCCAAAACGGAGGTAATTCGTGAGCAACGAAGCAAGACACAGAGACATCGCAGCACTCTTGGCCAGAGGTGTGATCCGGGTCAAAAGGAGCCCGTTGGCAGCCAAGGCGATCGAATCGCACATGTCAGTCGAAGAGCCCCAACAGCCAGAACTGTCGTCAGACACTGGCGGTATCAACCAAGCCGTGGAAGCGGTCGCTCCGCAACACCCAATGCAACTTGGAGGTGACCAATGAGCCCCAACGTCACCATCGAGATTGCGGAGTTGCAAAACAAAACGGTCAATCAATTGGTCCAGCGTTACGAGCAGGTCTTCAAGGAGGAATGCCGGAGCCGCAACAAGCAATACCTTATCCGGCGCATCGCTTGGCGATTACAAGCCAATGACGAAGGTGGTCTTTCAAGGGCCGCTCTCAAGAAAGCGGCAGAGCTGGCTGAGGATGCGGAGACGCGCGTAACTGCACCACGCAAGACAAGTTCTGAAGGCGTGAAACTGATTTCGCCCGAGCCCGACTCGTTTGTGGATTGGGACCCGAGATTGCCTCCGCCCGGAAACATCGTCGAGCGCCAATACAAAGGGAAGATGATTCGGGTGATCGTCTTGAAGGAAGGATTCGAATACGAAGGCCGGCGCTACAAATCGCTGACGGCGATCGCAAAAGAAGTTAGCGGTTCACACTGTAATGGATTTCTATTCTTTCGACTCGGGAGACGAGCATGAGCAACAAGCCAACACAACGCCCCAAAGCGATCCGCTGTGCGATCTACACCCGCAAGTCGACCGAAGAAGGGCTCGATCAACAGTACAACTCACTCGACTCGCAACGCGACGCTGGCGAGGCCTACATTCGCAGCCAAGCCAATGAGGGCTGGGAACTCGTCCCTGATCGGTACGACGATGGAGGCTTCTCCGGTGGCAACATCGAACGACCGGCGCTCAAGCGAATGATGGAGGACATCCAAGCCGGCAAGATCGATTGCGTGGTCGTCTACAAGGTCGATCGACTCAGCCGTTCGCTGCTCGACTTCGCCCGCGTGATGGAGACCTTCGATAAGTTCAGCGTCTCGTTCGTATCGGTGACTCAGCAC
>CAKQNH010000202.1 GCA_934255105.1 uncultured Pirellulaceae bacterium | reverse complement strand
GTTAAACCGCGTGGGCATCGCCCCGCACGCGTCCTGGCTCAGTGGCGCGCGGCCGGTTGCCCACACGGTTTAGCCTGGATTATTCATGAGTGTGCGGGGAAGTGAGATAAACGATGGTGACAAATGAGTTTACGTCTTAGGAACAAAGACAGTTTGCTATGAATTAGTACCTCTAGTCAAACAATTGGCGTCGACTCGCTGAAATCGTTTAAGGCCGAGCCGGAGCAGGCCGCGATGCACAATGCGAACTGATCAACAGATGAGGCTCATATGCCAAATCGCTTCCGCGGCCTGCGCAGGCGACGGCACTTGCGGCAGTCGAACTTCCTTGCTGTCCATGCGGATTATGAATAATCCGGGCCTAACGATCCCGCCTATGAATAACTTTAAAGCTGCTCGACCCCCGTGCGGGAGAGTACCGCAATGAACCGCGTTAAAATGGTCTAGTCGTTGACATTTATAGTTGGACCGATGCTAACCATGCTCTTCCCACAGTCCTATCTCGACATGCTTCTTCGCTGCGTTAACAACTCCGGTCTTGCAAAGACTGCAGCCTGGCCGCTGGTGTTGAGTTTCGTGTGCAGCGTAGGTTTAGCGGCCATCGGCTGGGACCAGGAGATTTGGGGGCAGGAGATGACTGCTCAAGCGCCACCGCTGTTGGCGCTGCCGGCGGAGCGACTGTTGATCGAGCAAGCCGGTGAGCTGATTCAAGCGGGGCAAATCGACGAAGCGCTGCGACTGCTCGAAAAACTTCTGGATGAAGCGGAGAATCGCCTCGTCGCCGCAGCACCGCCTCAAGCGGCCGCTTCGCTTAAAACGCAGTTGTACGTTCCACTCGCTCAGTGGGCCACTCGCCGCACCACAACTGCACTGGAGAACTTTCCCGATGCGGCCGTCAAGGCGGAGGCGCGGCAGCGCGAACCCGCCAAGCTGGCTCTGGCGCACTTGCAAGAAACCAAAGATCTTCGCGCCGCACAGTTGGCCACACGACGTTTCTCCGCCCCTGCTCTTGGTACGAACTTCCAATTGCTGCTCGGCGATCTGTATCTGGAACGCGGCTGGGGTATAGCTGCCAGCCAAGCGATCGAGCCTGCCGATCGCGCGAGTCGTATCGGCGCTCAGCCGGAGGATCGTGCGGAAGACGGCCAAGCAACTACTAGCGGTACGCTGGCCGCATCGTTGGTCTGGCAACAATTAGCCGCTGGCAGGAGTGCGGACGAGCAAGAGCGAGTCTGGCAAGAGGTATTTGCCACGCGCTATCTACCTGAGCTACCTGGGAGAGCTACCGCCGCCTCATCCGAGGCTGCGTCCTCGGCATCGACTGCACAAGCTGCTGCAACACCTACTGCAGCAACTCTGAGCGCAGACGGCAGCGTCACTGTAGCCGCGCAGAATACCAGCCAAGTAGTCCGACGACTGGCCATCGCCGCCAGCATGAACGCGGAGGCGCTGGACGCACCGGCGGTACTGGGGTGGGCGGAGCGGATGGCGCAGCACATAGGCGGCTCCACGGGGCAGGATCTGCAGGCAGCCCTGGAGCAGATCGCCCACTGGCACCCGCTTGCCCCACCGCCTGCCAGCTTGGATAGCTTCCACGGGCCCCAGCTTCACCGCGACGCACAACCCTCAGACTCAGATGCCGCGCCGCCTGTCGAACAACGCACCACTCCAGCCGAGGCTACCCACGCATTAAAGGACTTCCACGCACCACTGAGTTTTGCCACTTGGCCCAAGTGGTCTCATGCGCTAGAGAGATTCTCTGTCACCAACGACCTGACGAGTGCCCATGGCGCGCCGGTAGCGGAGAGCTCCCGCGCGACGCTCCCCTATTACCCGGCAGTCCATGAGGGGGTTGTGTTTGTAAATGAGATGACGCGCATCGTGGCCTATGACTTGGAGACCGGCGCGCCGTGGCCGCAGGGGAGCGGCGGGCTACCACTCTTTGAAAGCGAACTCTCCGCCGCGTCGTATTTGCCGCTGGGCTATCCCATGGTCGGTTCGCCGCGTGGGACGCTGAGCATCGACAACGACTGCCTGTATGCGCGGATGGGCAGTCCCATTACGGGTCGCTTGCACACGCGCGGTGCAAACGCAGGTCGCAGCGGGGCTTCGTTGAGCTATCTAGTTGGGCTGGACTTGAGCCAGCAGGGGAGCATGCTACCAGGCTTTCCACTGCACTTGAACGCTGCCGACTTCCCTGGGGCACAATTCCCAGACGCCCAATTCACCGCGGCCGAGTTCGACGGCCCTCCAGTGGCTTGGGGCGATCTGTTGATTGTAGCCGTAGCCCAGCGCGATCACGTCGGCCTGCGCCGCAGCTTGGCTGCCTTTGACCGCATCACCGGCGAGTTGCGTTGGAAATCAGGTGTGCTGGCCTCAGGTAGTATCGCCGACGCCCAGCGCGCCAACTTGATCGCACATCAACAACTGAGCCTAGCCGGTGGCCGACTCTACTACAACACTCACCTGGGAGCGATCGTTTGCTTGGACCCACTCAACGGCCAGACCCAGTGGCTCGTGCAGTATTCGACACCACGCGAAAACTCGGCTTTCCCTAAACCCAAACGCTATCGTTACCGCGACTTGACTCCCTGCCTGTTATCAGCCGGATTGGTTTTTTGTGCACCTCAAGACGCACCGGAGATCTTTGCGCTCGACGCCATCACGGGGGAGCTCGTGTGGTCGACCGATCAAAGCAGCGTGGCCGACGCGGTGCAGCTATTGGGGACTGTGGGGGACGCTTTGATCGTCAGTGGCGACAGGCTGGTGTGGCTCGACAAGCGGACTGGCCGCGTAGCAGCCAGCTTCCCCGGCAGCACCACGCCGATTGTCGGTGGGGCGCTTCCCAGCCCACGTGGCTTGGGACGTGGCTTTATCTCTGGCCAATATGTCTACTGGCCCACTGCCGCAGAGATCTTTGTTTTTTCCACGCAGCTACCGCCAGGTTCTTCTGCGGCGGGAGGCGCGCCGGCCATGGTTGGGCGAATACCAGTTCGACCCAGCGGCGCTGAAGGTGTCAATGTGCTCGTCATCGATCGCATGCTACTGGTCGCCAGCCCCAGTCGGCTGATGGCCTTTGGGGCAGACTAGAACTTTGGCCGTGACAGCTTACCCCATTCATTCAGCGATCGCGGTTGCTCTTTTTTGGTCAGTGTGCAGCCGGCCGTCGTTTGCAGTACCAGCCAAGTGGCCAGCAACAACATCGTTATGCGCATGATCGAACTCCTTGTTTTCTGGATCCGTCATACGAAATAGCAGTTGTTAGCCGCAGTCTGCAATAGCAAAAAACAAGGTTTAGAATCGACCAAAGTAGTGAAATCCCTACGCATAAATCCCAAAAACCGACATTGCTACTTCCGCTTCTTTTTCAACAAAATCCTTGAAATGAATCTCGTCGTCCCAAACGTGACGGATTTCCAACCTCCGCGAGGGCCATATTCTTCATTCGTAACCGGATCGTATTTCGCGACTGCCTCCTTACGACCAGAACAGGGCGACAGTGCGGGGACGAACTTCAGCATCATACAGTTTCATTAACTGGCTGCTTGCATGACAGGATAACAAAACACAATCGTTTAACGGAGAACCCGAAACAGCCCCTACCGCTTCGTAGGCATCGTCATGACAGAGCACGCTCAGTTGGCGACCTCAAAGTGTTACGGTAGTGCCATTACTTGCAATCGCCATCCAAAATAATGCTTGCAAATCACGAGAAAAATGCTGACAATGAAGCCCTGGCGGCCAGACAGACTCGCAATTTCCCCAGTAGATTGCCTGAACTTATGATTACATTTTACGACCAAGAACTTGTCCCAAGTTTCTGGCTGACGATTGACGGCACCGTCCATAAACGATTTGATGATATTCTTTCCACCTGGAATGAGTGTTCCGAACCAATCGAGCACCCCACTCTTCTGAGTGCCTGAAAGCTAACCAGCAAAAGCCTGCGACCTCCCCATGCTTTGCTGGGATTGGTATAACAATAGCGGCTCGTAGGAGGCCCTGATGCAGATACAGCTACCTAATGATACGCACGAACTGTCGATCGCGGCTGGGTTCGCCACGGTCGATCAATACATCCACGAATTACTTCGTAAGGATCGAGAGCGGCTAGCCATTCAAGCAGGTATTGACGCGATGGAGGCAGGGCATGTCTCGGAATTCGTAGAGTTCGATCGCGATTTCCGCGCTAAAAACGGCATGAAGTCGCGATAGATGTCCAAGGTTCAGATTACGTCGCCCGCGAAGATGGATATTCAAGAATCATTCGATTGGTGGTCCGACCACCGGTCGCTTGGCCAAGCGACCGAGTGGTATGAGCGGATCTTTCATGCTATTGCAACCTTGGAGCGTATGCCCGAGAGGTGTCCCTTAGTTCCCGAAAAGGCGCTTTCGCAGTCCGGCGTGCGTCAGCTTCTGTTTGGTATCGGAAAGCGCCCGACCCATCGCATAGTCTTCCATTACGCTGGTGATACAGACACGGTTACGATTCTCCGTGTGCGGCGTCACTCCCAGGACAGCCTTTAGTCGCTTCGAATCTACAATCTCGAACGCGGTACTCGCACGGGCAGCAGTGCCCATGCTACGGAGTGACTGCGATATCTACTTGACCTCGCGAATCCGCAGATCGCGCCAGCGGACTTCAAAGGGGCCGCGGTCTCCAACTCCGTGGACCTGTAGCCCGATGAATCCAGACAGATAACTGTCGGGATCGCTGATGTCCTCGATCGCTCGCCCGTTAATCCAAGTTTGAATGCGAGGTCCGACCGCGCGGATGGCAAATCGATTCCACTGCTTGTCCTTCATTACATCGCTGGGGCGTTGATGAGGACTAAGCCAACCACGGCCGGTGGCTTCGCCGTACACATATCCCGCCACACCCTGAGCAGATTCAATCTCTACCTGCGGGCCATGCACGCGGCCATTGTCTTTCTCAGGTAGGCTCTTCGAGCGGATTTGAACGCCCGAGTTCAGCTCGCGATCGACCATGACTTCGAAGGTCAGTTCAAAGTCACCGTAGTCACGCTCCGAACACAGGAAGGAATTGGGGCTATTCTTAGCGGTGCGTCCGACCACTGCACCATCCTCGGCTGCATAGGTTGCCAGACCATTCTTCTGCGACCAACCACTGAGATCCTGGCCATTGAAAATCGATTTCCAACCTTCGCCTTCGATGTCGGGTTGGTGGCTGAAATCGACATTCGGCGGCATGGTCGGCTTAACCAGCGTGGCTGGATCGCGCGTGACCGCCTGTTTGTTGCTCAGCAGAGCGGCGGTGACGGCGGGTTGAGTCACATCGCCGCTGGCGGCCCATTCGGTCCCGCGTTGCAAGGTGACTTGAAAAGCCGCGCCACTCTCGGACACCGCATCGTGTCCCAAGGTAGTGTGGAATACGCGTCCTTGGCCAGCCTCGATGACCATCAAAATCGGCTCGTGCTCGCCAGTCCCTCCAGTGCTCGGATCGCTAAAGGCTGTCGCCAGCACTTCCATGTCTTTGGCCGGCCCACGCAGTTCGGCGTACAGCTCGTCGGTCGCTTGTATAAAGGACGCAGGGATACCACGCGTGATCGGATGCTCGGTATTGCGGACCACGACTTCGAACTCATGCCGCTGACCGTGGCTGCCGCCGCGACCGGGTTGCGTGTCGCGCACAAATCGCCCATCGCGCCAGCGAACATAAGGGCCATCCTTCTCCGTCCGATTCCCCCAACCGCCCACACCGATCATCTGATTGTATTCGGCCCAGTTGGGAAATGAATTGTCCGCCGCGTGTACGCAGACAAAGCCACCGCCGCCGAGTACATAATCGACAAAGGCTGTCTTGGTGGCTGCGGACCAGGGATCGCCGTTGTAATTGCTGAGCACCACATCGTAGTCTGAGAACTTTGGCTTGAACCCCGACATGTCACCGCCGGCCGCTGGCGCGGTAGCCACGTCGACTGTGAAGCGGCCCGTGCTTTCCAAAGTGGCTTGAATAATTGGTGTGGTCACCTGCCATTGGTGATTGTTTTGGCCATCGACCACCAAGGCCTTGTAGACCTTTTCTTGACCATACCCAAGGGTGAAGCCGCAGATGATCAACCCACAGGCGATCAGCATCATTATGTTTCTGTGCATCGTTATTCCGTGTTGTGTAAGTGTGTCGAAGTTGAAAACATGCGCCAGCCGACGTACACGGCCACTCCCAATCCGAAAGTGACTAGCATCGCATTAAACTCTGGACCGTGCGTCAGCCGCGATGCCCACAGTATAGCCGCCGTGATCGACAGATAGACCAGCATGGCCAGCGTTTCCCACCAGCGTAGCGGAAGCGAGTCGGGGATGCGGCGGCGAGCCCACCACAGCGAAAGCACGGCCAGAGCCCCGCAGGCCGACAGAGTCAGCCCCAGATACATCATCAACGGCAGTAGGCCAGCCATAAACACCGCGATGCAGCTCAGCCCAGCTTGCACCCACGTCGCCCACAGCGGCGCACCATCGCCCGCGCTAAACAATCTGGGCATCACGCCATCCTCGGCCATCCTTTGATAGACACGAGGACCAGCCAATAACATGGCAAATACGCTGCTGATCATCGCCAGCACAATCGTCACTCGCACCAGCCAGGACAGCGAGTGACCACCCACGGCCGCGGCCGCTATCGAAGCCACGTTTTGCTGATTGGCAATCGATTCGGGAGCCGGCGCGTAGACAAAGACGTAATTCAACAGGAGATAGATAGCGGTAACTACCAGCGTCGCCCACAACATGGACCGTGGAACATTGCGCCGCGAATCGCGGGCTTGCCCCGCCACGTATATCGCTGCATTGAAGCCCGTGTAGCTCAGCGCGATCCATGACATCGATCCGACCAGCACCCGCCATGCAGACAAGTCTTCAGGAAGCCAGTGCGCATGGCGATCGGGCAATGCGGCGCCCTGCCATGCATCGGGCGAACTGAATAAAAATGCCCAACCAATAATCACCGCCAACAGCAGCAACTTGGCCGCCACGATCGCATTCTGTAGACCGGTGCCAAGGGAGACGCCAATTGCATGGCACAGGCTGACTACCACGATCAGCCCCACAGCCGATGCGGTCAACCGCCAGTCATCGGCTGGCACATCCCCCAAAGCGTAAGTCGCGGCACCTTGAGCGGCCAACGCGATCGGCGCGGTAAAACCGGCGACCAGCGAAATCCAACCCGCTAAAAAACCCACCGAAGGATGGACCAAGCGGCTAAGAAAAAGGTATTCGCCGCCCGACAGCGGCAGGCGACGCGCGAGTCCGCCGTAGGCGATTGCGCCGGCTATAGCCCACAGCCCGCAGAGCCACCACGCCAACATGACTCGGCCCGGATTGCCTACCGTGGCCAGCGCATAACCGCTGGATGTGAACACGCCCGCGCCGACCATATTGGCCACGACCAAGGAGACCAGCGTCAGCAGCCCTAGGCCCGACCGCTGTTGCGCTCCCCCTCGTTTTTCTGCCGACGTAGAACTCATAGATGACATGCACGAGAGTTTCTTAAAACGCGAATTGGATGAGGCTTAAAAGATAAGTCTGGACTGCTAAAAGTTTGGGATTGTCTGCAATTTGCGTTGGCGCAAGTTTTGTGCACGGGGTAGTGTGGGCTTTTGCAAACTTAAACTCAAACTCAAACTAATATCCTGCAAGTTTAAGTTTAAGTTTAAGTTTGAGTTTGAG
>CAKQNH010000201.1 GCA_934255105.1 uncultured Pirellulaceae bacterium | reverse complement strand
GCGTAGCGTTTTTTAGTACCAAAGCCTTCTGCCTCGACAAGGTGCTGTGGCCCTAAGACTCCGCCGGTGGCCCTAAGACTCCGCCTCGGTGCTGTGGCCCTAAGACTCCGCCGGTGGCCCTAAGACTCCGCCTCGGTGCTGTGGCCCTAAGACTCCTTGCCTAACCCTTTCTTGGATTCCAGAATCTCGGTTCAGTTTTAACGCAGCGATCGCAGACGGCCGCAGAGTTGCGAAGAGAGCATTCTTTAGCGGGCTGCGCGCTGAACGCCGACGCGCGGGGCAGTGCCCACACGGTTTAACGATCGTTGCTGGCAATCTGAAAGACGGGGTTCAAACTACCGCTGCGAAAACCCTCTAGATCCAGGGTGACGTAGCGAAAGCCGAGCTGTTTGAGCTGTTCGACAAGATGAGTTCGCACGTCGTCGGCCGCCAACCGCGCTATGGAATTGGGTGGCACCTCCAGCCGCGCGACTTCATCGGCATGTAACCGCACGCGGAATTCGCTCCATCCCAGTTGTCGCAGAAGTTGCTCGGCCTTTTCAATGCGCTGCAAACGTTCGGGAGTTACGGCCACGCCGTAGGCAATGCGCGATGCTAGTCAGGGGCTGGCTGGTTTGTCCGCGACGTCGAGTCGCCAGTAGTGGGCGAGCTGCCGCACTTGTTTTTTCCCGATGCTCAGTTCGGCCAAAGGGGCTTGCACGCCAGATTCCGACGCTGCCTCTAAGCCCGGTCGATAGTCTCCCAAATCATCGTGGTTGGTGCCGGAGAGAATCCGATGCTGCGGAAAGCGCTGGGCAATGGCTGAATACAATCGCGATTTGCAGTAGTAGCAGCGGCGTAGATCGTTCCGCTGATAGGCTGGGTCGTCCAGTTCATTGGGTTCGATCCAGTGGTGTGCCAGTCCTATGTGGGCTGCTAGCTGGCTGGCATCGCTGCGCTCCACGGCCGAAACGCTGGCGCTGGTGGCAGTCGCCGCCACCGCTGGGCATCCGCTGAGAGCCGCAGCTTTGGCCACTACCGCGCTATCGACGCCTCCGCTCAGCGCAACTGCGTAAGCCGCGCCTGGCTGGCGATGCTCGACAAACCAAGCCAGTAGTCGCTCAGCCAATTGAGCCACAACAGGTTCGGGGACCTCGGGCATCGTCACTCCCCAGTATCCTGCTCTGAATCCAGCGGTTCCATGATCTTCGTATTGCGTTCGACGGCCACGACAATCGTGCGTTGCTGGCTACCATCGCGTGAGCAGGCCACCGCTGGGAGCACTTGTCGGCGGTCTGGAAACGGGACTCGCAGTGCAAACGTGCCATCGGAGCGGAGCGCTACTGGTTCGCCATTGAGCGTCAGATAGCCATCGGGGACAGTCGAGCCGTATGCCACCAATTCAACTTCCATTTCAAAATGGAATCCACCTCGTTGGCGGAACGGGCTATCGGCCCCGGCTCCCAGTTTTGCTAGAGGGGGCGCACCTAAAGTACGCCGCAATCGATCCTCGAGCATCTCTTTCAATTCCCCTGAATCCAGCTCGTCGTCATATCCGCCGCTGACTGCAAAGATCCGCTCGCTCTCGGCCCCCAGGTCGGACCAATGTTCGTCGACCGCATCTGGGGTGCCAGCGCCGGGCGTTTTGACGATGTTGCTCTTGGCGATCGCATGAAACCGCCCACTGCTGGACAAGTATCCAATGAGCACGCGGAAGTTGGCTGGTTCGCCACTCCACTCGATGTACCAATTGCGCAAGCCTCCATGGATCTCGATATCGCGTTCGGTAGTTTCCGAGGTGTTGGTGGTGCCCGTATCGTCCATGCGTATCAGCCGCAGGATGGGCTTGGCACCGTGCCAATGCTCCATCATGGCCGCTTTGGCGCGTTCGATGGCATGGCGTGTAATATCCCAAGTAGCGTGCATCCAGTGGGCATCGCGGACGAACAGTGCAATGCGATCCTTGCGTGGTTCATTGTCTAAGATGGGTTCGATCGCCCCTGGTGGGCGAATCAGCGTCGCACGCGAGGTGAGGTCTTTGTCCGACTGTCGCTGCAACTGCAATTCGCGGATGCGTTGGAGCACCAATGGATCGGTGGAGGTCGGCGCGGGCTTGTTCCTAACAGAGGCTTTGCCGGCTGGCGTTTGGGCTAATGCGCTTGGTTTAGCCGAGGCACCATTGCTCAGCACCGGCTTGGCATCGGCAGATGAGACGCCGGCCAAGGCACGAGTCGATTTTTGGGCTGTGTGCTTCTGAGCTGTCTGCTTTTTGTTTTTGATCGCCGGCTTGTTGGCCGCTGGCTTGTTGATTGAAGAATCAGCCGCAGCTTTGGCCTTCTTTCGATGCGACTGATCCGCGCTCGTTTTGCCCGTAATTTCTCTCAGCTTGGTGGCCTTATCGATTTTGGCCTTGGATGTATTTCTGGTCTTGGCTGGGGTTTTGGCCTTGGCTGTACCTTTGACAGCGGAAGATTTAGCAGCCGAAGATTTGGTACCGGCTGAGGATTTGGTGTGAGCTGACGGGCTCTTTTTGGTTGGCTTGGCTGTCGCACCGCTCGCCGAGACGCGAGAGGCACTAGCGCGGCTAGTGGCCTTGGGGGGGGCCGCATTCGGTTTGCCAGACACTTTCGATTTGCCAGTCGGCTTGGGCTTGCTCGCTGGCGTCAGTTTTCTAGTGGCCGGTTTTCTAGAGGTCGGTTCATTAGCCGTTTTTCTGGCGGACTTGGCGGCGTTGCTGGTTTTGCTTGATTTGGCCGCCTTGGCTACGGCGGCCACCAAGTCATCTTTCCTCATCGATCCGCTGACGGAAACGCCGAATCGCTTAGCCATTTCGGCCAAGTCAGCTTTGGTGTGTGATTTTAGGTCGGCTGTGGTAATCACTATGAGGAACTCCGAGAGCTGTTTATTGATCTAACTGATCCAGCCAGCAATCGCTGGTGTTCGCAGGGGGACTGCGTGCATATTTGCTGTGAGCATGTTATAAACGGGGGGGCGAGCGGTGCGGCCGATGTGCACTACCGCACGCTCGATTTCAACCGGGAATCGATCGCTGGGAATTGTTGCGCCGAACATTTGCGTTGTACGCCACCTATGGACTCGCCAGCTACCTTTAACAGTATGGTAACTCGTGGCTTGGATTTCTAGATTGTGAACATATGTACACTTGCCGGAAAATTGCGTAAATATTGCCGTACGGAGTCAATGCATCCCCTATTCGCTTGTGGCGTGCATTTCCGCTCCTCTAAAAGATGTGCCAATATCTCGCGCCATTAGAGACGCGAATACTTGGTCGCCCACTCCGCTGCTAATTCCCCCCCGGCCGTCGCATCCATTAAAGGACCACCCCCCTGAACTCTCATCGCACCTTCGACCAAGCGCTCACGTGGTTCTCCCGCACGGTCGCAGTGGTCGTCATAATGGTCGGCCCCGGACTGATAGGTGCTTGGCTGGATCGCCGTTGGGGCAGCTCGCTCTGCACTCCTGCCGGTTTTCTGCTCGGCATGGCGTTGGCCACCACGGCCCTGGTAGTGATCGCTCAAAAGCTAGCCCCCGCCGCCCGCGGGAAGCCGCTTCCCCTGGAAGATCCTGACGAGGATGAGGATAGCGCCGTCGCCGATAACTACGGCAGCAGGGGGCATGGCCAAGGGGGTGGCTCGCGCGACGACTCGGCGTCCGGCGGTGCGGGTGACGCTGGTCCCAAACTTTAAGGCTTCGACCGCTGGCTGTGTTTAAATCATCTATAGGTACGTTCCTCACGAAGGCCTCGCTAATCACGCTGCCAGTACTGCTTACTGCCTGGATTAGCTATCGTGCGACAATTAGCCACGGCGTCGTGGTGGGCCCCAAGCCTGCGTGGGTAGCGGCGCTAGTGACGCTGTTTGCAACGCTCCCTCCGCTGTATCTTACGCGCTTATTAGCCAATTGCGCAACCAATCAGTTCGCCGGCATGGCGTGGCGCATTGCGATCATGTTCCCCGCCCTAATAATTGCGACGCGTTATGAGGCTGAAGAAAGAAAATGTTATTTGATTGCATTACTGGCCTGTTATTTCGTTGCACTCCCATTAGAATCTTGGATTCTCATTCGCGACATTCGCCGAAACAAGAAAACAGACCAGCAAGCTCTCGACTCGTGAGCATCTTGAACTCATCCAACTTGACTCCGCAAGATCCCCTAGAGCGACTTTCATGGCCTCCGATCCTATCCTGCACATTAAAGACAGCTACTACTTTGATGTGCCGCGCAAATTGTCGCGTGCAACCTATGATTCGCCCGAGCAGATTGCTGATCAAGTTGGTCCGTGGGTAGTCCGCAACGACGCCGACTATCAGTCCTGGGAAGCGGATCGGTTTATCGCAGAGTTGCGGCAGATCATGGGTGACGTTCCAGCTCTGGCTCAAGCCAAGCAGGCGTGGCTCACATGGCAACACGCCGATCCGCATCGCCACGGGCGCCCGTTCGACCAGTATGTTGAAGATGCACGCAAGGCTTTAGATGGACGAGCCGCCCAGTGGGCAAAGGACATATCGCCTGCTCCGCGCGTGCCCGCTCAAGAGTATCTTTCGCAGCACCCCGACCCCCAGCTCGACTGGATGGTTAAGCTGGAGGGCAACCCCGCGCAGTGGTCGCAGTGGCAGGAGTTGCGTCACAAGATGGACGGCCGCGAAGTGCTTCAGGAGTACACCTCTAGTCCGCATGGCCATTGGTCGCAGCCCAAGCTATTGGAGTACAACCATCACCTGTCGGGAAAGGTTTTCATCCCGCAGCCGTTTGGGACGCTCCGCAATGCCTACGAAAAGCAAACGGGCTTTGCCATTTCGCGATTTATGATTATCGAAGTGTTTGTGGGGCTGCTCATTTTAGTGGTGTTTGCCTGGTTGGCTCGCCGCATCAAGCCTGGAGGTGCTCCCAAAGGTAAGGTGTGGAACCTATTGGAGAGTTTCCTGACGTTCATCAAGACGGATATCCTCGAAAAGGGCGTGCCACCCGAGGAGTCCTCCCGTCTGCTACCGTTGTTTTGGACGCTGTTTCTATTTATCCTGGGTTGCAACTTGACCGGCATGCTGCCTTGGATGGGCTCGCCGACCGCCGCCTTGGCCGTGACTGCCGTCCTAGCCACGATTGTGTTGCTGGTCGGTGCCGCGCTGGGCATTCAGAAGTTTGGCGTGTTGGGTTATTTGAAGAACCTGTGCCCCAAACTAGGATTGCCGATGTACATGGCGGTTATCGTAGTTCCCATGGTGTGGGTTATCGAATTCGCATCGCTATTCATCAAGCACGGCATTCTGGCTATCCGGCTTTTGGCCAACATGGTCGCGGGTCATTTAGTCATCTTGGGCATCATGGCTTTGGCCTTTGGTGCGCATGCTGCCAACATGCATGTAGGAACTTGGACTGCGCTGACGATCCCCGCCGTTTTTGGTGCGGTGGTCATTAGCTTCCTGGAATTGTTTGTCGCCTTCCTGCAGGCCTACGTGTTCACGCTGCTGGCCGCATTGTTTATTGGCGCTTCGGCACATGGACATTAAGCCCCGCTGATACCTCAGGCTCATGCTTGAATGTCGTCTGCTAGTGGAGTTTCCCCCGCGTGGGCGACACGAACATGAGTACCAACTTTAGAATTTAACGTTACGCTTCGAAATCTACATTTACCTTTCGTCCTTTGAGGAGAAACATCCGTGATTAAAGTCGCTCGCATCGCCATTTGGTCCGTGGGTCTACTGCTGCTTCTAGCCGCACCGGCCGCCGCTCAAGAAACCGTCACCACTTTGATCCCCAAGCAAATCGGCGCTGGCCTGACCGTAATCGGTGCTGCCCTGGGTATCGGCTGGTTGGCCAAGTCTTCCGTCGAATCGGTTGCGCGGCAGCCTGAAGCATCCGGTACGATTCAAGTACTGATGATCATCGCTGCTGCTTTGATCGAAGGCTTGGCGTTCTTCGCCGTTATTGTTTGTATGTAATTGGATCTCGTCGGAGGTGGCTGGCCATCTCCCGCAGAGTCCCTCGGATTTCCTCGCATTCAACACAGGTTGGTTTGGCACCATGAACTGCACGCATCGCTCGCTTATTAGCGTGTTGAGATCACTGCTGCTGTTGGCGTTTGCATCGTCGGCGGCTGTATTGTCGACGGCTGTATTGTCGACGGTTGGGGCACAAGAGAAGCCGCCCGCTCCGCAGGTGGCACCGGCAGCGACCGAATCGCCGGCGCCTGTTGTTACACCTGCAGTGCCAGCGTCCAATGAACCCGTGTCCGAAGTGCTTGTGACAGAGGTTGTTGCGACAGAGGTTGTTGCAGCCGGCGGTCACGCCCACGAGGGCGATGCGCCAGCTACGCACTTTCCGAACGATCCAACGCACGCCAACGTGTCTGACGAGACGTATGAAGTGATTGACTGGCGCACGGACTTGGCCCTCTTCAGCGCACTGGTGTTTGGCCTGCTGTTGTTGGCGTTGAGTTCGGCGGCTTGGAAGCCGATCATGCAGGGGCTGGAGAAGCGGGAGCGAGGCATTGCGGACAATATCTCGCGCGCCGAGAGAGCTGCCGCAGACGCGACGGCTAAACTGGCTGAGTACGAGAGCAAGTTAGCCGCTGCTGCGGAAGAGTCGCAGCGGATCGTGACCGAGGCTCGCAAAGACGCCGAGGCTGCGGGGCAGAAATTGATTGCAGCCGCTCAAGAAGAGGCAGCACAGTCGCGCGAGCGAGCTTTAGCTGAGATTGAAACTGCCAAACGCGTTGCACTGAACGAACTGGCTGCACAATCTACCGATGTCGCCATGTCATTGGCACAGCGTGTCGTCGGTCGCGAAGTTCGCGCCGAGGATCACCAAGGCATGATCCAAGAGATGCTGGACAGGCTGCCAAGTCTCAACTGATTGTGTTTCCAAAACCTAATGCACTAGCCTATTAACCCGCGCGCTATATGACTGACACACCACAACTCGAGACCGCTCTGGACGGCGACCAACAACAGGTCGGTGCGCTGTACGCCAAAGCTCTACTCGCCTCGGCCGGCGATTCGGTCGATGGAGTCGTAGCGGAGCTAGAAGCGGTCGTTCGCGAATGCCTCACGCCGCACCCACGGCTTGAGCAGGCACTCGCTTCGCCGCGCATTTCGCAGGAGCAGAAGGAAGCTATGCTCGACCGGATCTTCAGCGGAAGAATCGATGGACGCCTGCTAAACTTCCTAAAGATCCTGTGCCGCCGGGGCCGCATCGACGCACTGCGAGCGATACAAGTTCAGACGACGGCCTTGCGCGAGGAGCAGCTCGGCAAACAGCGCGTCGTCGTCACTTCGGCTCAGCCCTTGAGCGACGATCAACGCGGGCAGATTGTCCAGCGTCTGCGCGACGCATACGGCTTCGACGCCGTGCTGCTGGAAAAGGTCGACGCCTCCTTGTTAGGGGGCATTTCGCTGCGAATCGGCGACAAGGTGGTCGATGGCAGCGTGCTTGGAAAACTACATTCCATTCGCGCGGCGTTGTCCAGTGGCATGCAAAAAGCCATTCGCGACTCCTACGAAACGCTGCTTACCAATTAAGGCGCTTGGCCGCAGCGCAGACAAAACTGCCCGGCACAACACGACAACTCAACTACCAACATTCACAATCCAACATGTTTTCGGGGTCGACGCAATGAAGTTCAACTCGGACGAAATCGCCTCGGTGATTCAAAAAGAAATTGAAACGTTCGAGAACCAAATGGACGTCCG
>CAKQNH010000200.1 GCA_934255105.1 uncultured Pirellulaceae bacterium | reverse complement strand
GATCTGGGCTTTGCTCATATCGCTCAGTGGAGTATGGATTTTTATTGGCCGAGCCCCTTCGATGCCCGCCTTGGTAGCCAGATTGGCCAGTCGTTCGAAAGCCGCGATGAACTCGGGGCGGCAATCGGGATACCCGCTATAGTCCACTGCGTTGACACCGATGAAAATGTCGCTGGCTCCCACGCTCTCCGCATAGGCCAGTGCCAACGACAGGAAGACCGTGTTGCGGGCGGGCACGTAGGTGACCGGAATGCCCTGGCCGATCTGATCGGCCGAGTCGTGTTTGGGCACGTCGATATCGTCCGTCAGCGCCGAACCGCCGAATTGAGCCAGATTGATATCGATGACTGTGTGTCGGGCGACCGCAGCGACCCGCGCTAGTTGAGTAGCTCGCTCAAGTTCCAGCAGATGCCGTTGGCCATATCGGAAGCTGATCGCATAGATGGCATAGTCCGCTTGCTGAGCTATGGCCAAGACAGTGGCCGAGTCCAGACCGCCGCTCAACAGGAGGACGGCTTTAGGTTTCAAAGTCATGGGGTGAATGCTTTTTACGATCCGGAGTTGTCGTTGATGGTCGGATCATTTTAGTCGTCATCCTCGTCGTGATCGAGGTGGCCAGATCGATTGATCGCCAACACCAACCGCAAGCCGGCCAGTAGGCTTACCGCATATCCGATCAACCCCAGCAGGCTGAGCTTTTCGATTCCTAGCCATTCGCTGTGGGCGAACAGCAGCGGCGGAACTTTGAAAGCCAGCAACACCGAGGAGCCGAGGAATACAGAGCTGATCAGCAGTCCCAGCACGATCCGATTGACCGACGGGCTGAGCCCCTTGTGGGCTAAGTGAATGTCCAATCTCCCCTCTTGTACCAACTGCATGATGCTGCTGACCTGGGCGGGGAGTGTCTCTACCAGGCTTTCTAGCTCCAAATAAATGCGCCGCATGCGTTTAGCTTGACGCCTGGGCGATAGCCGCCGCATCCACATGCGTCGGAAGAAGGGTTGCATTACTTCGAGCAAGCTGAAGTGTGGCGAGAGCAGTCGCAGCGTCCCTTCGAGAGTAATCAGCATTTTGATCAACAGCGACGTCTGCGGCGGCAGCGAAATTTTATGGTGGTGCATGATGTCGGTCACGTCATTGAGGGCACCCGCCAGATCGAACGAATCGAGTGGCTGAGAACCGTAGTTGGCGATCAGGTCGGCTACGTCGATGGAGAGCAAACTATCGTCCAGTCGGGGCGGGGTGTTGCCGACGCGTTTGATCAACGTGGTCAGCAGCGACGTATCGCGCGACGCGACGGCCAGCAGCATTTCCTCAATCGTCTCGCGCAGGCGATCGTCGATGCGTCCCACCATGCCAAAATCCAGCAGTCCCAGGTCGCCGTTGTCCAGCACCAGCACATTGCCGGGGTGCGGGTCGGCGTGGTAGACGCCGTGCACGAAGATCATCTCAACGTAGACTTCCGCCGCCAGTTTGGCTAGCTTCTGCCGCGCCTGGTCATCGCAGTGCGCAGATCCGCTGTCGGCCAGTTTGTTAACAGGCACTCCGGTCAGCAGCTCCATCGTTAGCACGCGCGAACTGGAGAGCTTGGGGTAGGGTGCAGGAATTCGCAGCCCGCTGTAATTCTTAAGTTCACGAGAGAAGAGCTGTAGGTTTTGCAATTCGCGTGAAAAGTTCAATTCGCGCTTGAGCGACTTGGACAATTGCCCTACCAGGACGGGTGGCTTCCAGACAGCTATTTCAGGAATATGCATGACCAAGGTAGCCAAGCCGGCCAGCACTTCCATATCTTCGCGGACGACATTGTGGATATTGGGGTGCTGGACTTTAACCACCACAGGTCTGCCATCGTGCAGCCGAGCCAAATGGACTTGGCCAATCGAGGCTGACGCGATAGCTTCCCCATCGAATTCTGCAAACAGTTCTTCGACCGGCTTTCCCAATTCCTTGGCGATCAATTTACTTATGGCCTCGGACGAGTCCGCTGGCAGTTCAGCTTGCAGACACGTCAACTCGGCGGCCAATGCAGTGCCGATCAGATCGGGCCGGAGGCTGAGAACCTGTCCCAATTTGATGAAGGTCGGCCCCAGGTCGGTTAGGGCCAGCCGAATCCGCTTTTCACGCGAATAACTGGCCAGCGGTACGCCCTGTTCGTCTTTGATCCAATCGCGAATGAAATCGAATTTGAGTTGGCTCAGCCAATCCGCTAGCCCGTACCGCCGCAGGACTGCCAGGATATCCTGCCAGCGACGCAGATTGCGATACAGTTGTGGGATAGAGCTGATCTTCATCGACGCTTTCGAAACTGGGGCTTGCACACGGACTCGGGGGAGCAGACAACGTCCAACACTCCAGCATAGTCTGATGGTGGATCTCTAGTTTAGCTGTCGCCCCGGCTTTCGTCTCGCAGCCCCAAGTGTTCGAGCCATTTGCGTTTCTTGCTCTGTGCTGGGTCGCTTGTCAAAGTGACTTTCTCGCGCTTTGTGTCCTCTAGGTCCTGTTCCAATTGGGTCCGTTCGCGCGCCAGCTTGGCTCGTTCTAGCGAAACATCGATCTCAGCCTGCCGCAGTTTGTTTTGCCACTGGAGTTGGAGTTCCTTCAGCTTCTGGCGCTCTTGTTGGATGACTTCGTCGGAGTCGAAGGCTTGAGCAAATGCGGCCGCGCCAATGGCTACTCCCTGCCGCGTGTCCGACTGCTGCTGGATAATTGCCTGCAATTCGGCTATCTCCGTATCGCGCCGCTCAATTTCCGCTTGCGTCGCACGCACAACATTCTCGATCTCTAATCGCCGAGCGGTGGGCTCCTGCCCGCTACCGCCATCGTCGTCGTTAGATTCCTCTTCCAATTGTCGCATGATGAGCTTTTTGCGTTCCTCCCAAGTGAGGGTGGACGAATCAAAGTTGACGTGAGGTATATGCCCAGTAGAGACGACTTGGTGTTTGGCTACTTGCGACGCCAAATCAAAATTCTGCTGCTTCAGATCTTGAATCTCTTGCCCGGCTGACATCAGTCTTGCCTCGAGGTCCGACAGACGCTGGAGCGATTCTTCAGACTCGACGATCTGAGTTGTCTGAGCGGGTTGGCTTTGTTCAAGCTCTTGCAAAAGCAGTGATGTTTCCTGCAAATTCTTCTGAGCATTTTGCAGCTCGTCGCGAGTTTGCTTCAACTCTTGTTGCATGTCATCCAAGGCGGCCCGTAGGCCTTGCGAATCCAGTTGGCTGCATTCCGACTCGGCAAGTGCGCTCTGCCACTCCTGCTGCGCGTTTGCCAATCCGTCCTTGGCTGACTGGAGTTCCTGTTGTAGCCTGGCATTCTCTTCCGATTGCTGGCTGCTGGCTATTTCTCGCTGCTTGCTCTCCGCCATCTGCTGTTGCTGGATTTGCTCCTGCAACTCCTGTCGTTGGCGTTCGATGTCGTACAACATCTCCGCTTTTTGAGCACGCAACATGTGCGCGATGGTGCGGCGCTGTCGCTGCGTGCTGGCGCGTTTCTGCAACAACTCGGCCGAAAGTTGTTCGAGGGACTGCCGCTGCGATTCCAGTCGCGTTTCGCGCTGTTGCAGCGTCTCGCTCAGGTGGATCGTCGACCGCAGTTGTTCGCTCAACTCCTGCGCGGCTCCCTGCGAATAGGCCAGCATGATTTGGGCTTGCCACTGTGCTAAGCTGCGCTCGAGCGTTTCAACAATATCGCTGGCGAGTTGCACGCTGGGCAGCTCCGCGTCTGTGAGAGTTGATGCCTGCGAGTTTTGCGGCGGAGCGGCTGGAAAATTGCAATCGGCATCGGAGGCCGTCCGTTGGTCGAGCAGGTCGAGCAGGGCCGTGACCTGGCTCTCCAGGGCCGCCAATTGTGGGGCAGGCCGCGACTTGCGTCCGCGGTTATTGGATCCTTCTCCACGGCATCTGGTCAACTGATCTCGCAGAGTCTCGACCATCCCGCTCAGATCCTGCGTGTCGGTTGGGCGCGTTGACATGTTTACCTGTTTCCTGGTTGATTAATACAAAGCTCAATGGTTACTTACCTTTAATTCCGGCGAGGGGTTGAGTTTTCTTGTTTCGAGCGCAGCATTGCAGCGGCGGACCACTAGGCTAATGTGCGGTTGTAGCGATAATTTAGGCAGAGCACCGTAAGTTTTTAGTCGCCGCAAAAAGTTTAGCCGAGCTCGCGAGAACTCGTGCCATAGTGGAAGTCGCCGAGCCTTGCGGACCTTGGCGTGAATCCGACAGAAAGGCAAGTCCATGGCCAAGAAACGCACAGCAGACGAAGCGACCGATGAGCCCACCTTTGAAGAAGCCATGGAATCGCTCGAGACAATCGTGCGGCGATTAGAGCAAGGTGGAGGACCACTGGAGGAGGCATTGGGCGACTATTCTCACGCTATAGGCTTGCTTAAAACCTGCAACAGTAGGCTCGAGAAAGCTGAACGACGCGTGGAGATCCTCAGCGGCGTAGATGCGCAGGGGAATCCCGTAACCCGCCCCGTCGAAGAGACTCAAAGCACTTTGGAGGAGAAGCAGCAGTCGCGCAGCAACCGTCGTACCGCAGCTACACCTACTCCTCCGAGTAGCGATAGCTCAGACGCTGCGGGGTTGTTTTAATTGATGAAAAGCACGTCATCCAACGACCTGATGCGGGAGCTCGCTCCACTCAAGGCCGCGATCGAAGAGCACTTGTCGCGCATTACGGGTCCCAGCGAAGGCTGCCCAGAGCGTCTGAGTTCCGCCATTCGCTACAGCGTGCTAGCGCCCGGAAAACGTCTGCGACCGCTGCTCTGCCTATTGGCCTGTGAGGCCATCAGTGGGGATTGGCAGGCCGCCTTGCCGGCCGCCTGTGCTATCGAATTTATCCACGTCTATTCGCTGATTCATGACGACCTACCGGCCATGGACAACGATACGCTGCGGCGTGGACTGCCGTGTTGCCACATCCAGTTCGATGAGGCGACGGCCATCCTGGCTGGAGACAGCCTGCAAATGTTGGCCGTCCAAACCATCTGCGAAGAACTCGACGCCCAGCCCGCCAGGGAATCTCTGCGAATCCTCTCAGCGGCAGCCGGGCGGGACAAGCTGGTGGGGGGACAAGCGGACGATCTGGCAGCCGAAGGGAGATTTGGCCCCGTCGATATGGCCGGCCTAGCTCCGCTGGAGTTCCTCAAACGCATTCATCGTCGCAAAACGAGCGCTTTGATCGAAGCCAGCTTACAATTAGGAGGGGTGGCAGCCGGCGGCAACTTGGATCATCTTAATAGTCTCAGTGATTACGGCGCTGCTATTGGCTTGGCTTTCCAAATTGTCGACGATTGCTTAGATGTAGAGAGCACCGCAGAACAACTGGGAAAACATACTCGTAAAGACAGCGAGCTGGGCAAACTGACCTACCCCAGCCTACTGGGATTGGATGCATCTCGAGAGCTAGCCGAGCAGCTAATCGCAGAAGCCTGCACAGCGGTCGCAGTATTTAATGACCGGAGCGAGCGGCTGGTTCGGCTGGCTCGGTTCGTCGTCGACAGGAAGGTATAGTACAGCCCATGACAAAACATCTGGAACAACTCGACTCGGCCATCGATTTGCACGGCATGAGTCGCGCCGAACTCGACCAGTTGGCCAGCGAGATTCGCGAAGTGCTGTGCGGCTTGCTGAGCATCCGCACCGCGCATTTCGCATCGAACCTGGGCGTGGTCGAACTCTGTTTGGCGCTGCACAGCGTGTATGACTTCCGTAGCGACCGCTTGATCTGGGATACAGGGCATCAGATCTATCCGCACAAACTTGTGACGGGGCGCATGAAGGAATTCGCGAACATTCGCACCCGCGGCGGATTGATGGGCTATCCCAATCCCGAGGAAAGCCCCTACGACCTGTTCATGACCGGTCATGCCGGTTGCAGCGTCTCTACCGCACTGGGGCTCAAGAGCGGCGATAATCTTCGCGGAGAGGGACATCGCAAGAGTGTGGCCGTAATCGGCGATGGGGCGTTCCCCTCGGGAATCGTTTTCGAAGCTCTGAACAATGCCGCCGAATTGGCCAGCGATCTGCTGATCGTGCTCAATGACAACCGTATGAGCATCTGCCCTCGCGTCGGATCGATAGCCCGCTACCTGGATCGCTTGCGTTCCAATCCGTTCTACACGGGGTTGAAAAGCGAAGTGGTGCGGATGCTCAATCATGTGCCCGTGCTGGGAGATCCTGCCGAGCGAATGTTGGCCCAAATCAAAGAAGGGGTCAAAGCCGGCCTGCATGGCGGAATGCTCTTCGAAGAACTGGGGATTCGCTATGTGGGGCCCATCGACGGTCACGACATCGGCTTGATGCGCAAGTATCTGAAGATGCTCAAAGAGCAGCCGGGACCAGTCCTGCTGCACGTCGTTACAGAGAAGGGGCATGGCTACCAGCCCGCCGCTCAAGATCCTGTTTTCTTCCACACTCCTCCCACCTTTGAAGACGATGCTGGACAAGCCAAAATCCACAGCCATGTCAGCTCGCCGGCCTTCACTAATTTTGCCCGCGATGCGATCGGTAACTGTATGCGCGGCGACCTGCGGGTAACGGTCATGACAGCCGCCATGTGCCAAGGCAACAAGCTCGAACCGGTCCGTGAGGAATTCCCCGAACGTTTCTTCGATGTCGGAATCTGTGAATCGCACGCCGTTGCGTTCGCGGCCGGGCAAGCCAAAACTGGCTTGCGCCCCATCGTCGCTATCTACAGTACCTTCCTGCAACGCAGCTACGACCAGATCTTCCAAGAGGTCGCACTGCAAAACTTGCCGGTGACTTTCATGATGGATCGAGCGGGGCTGGCTGGCCCGGACGGGCCAACTCACCACGGCGTGTACGATATCGGCTACATGCGCGTCTTCCCCAACTTGATCGTGATGGCACCCGCCGATGGCCCCGAGCTGGCCGCCATGCTCGACTTTGCCATTGCCAGCGACCTGCCTGTCGCCATCCGCTATCCCAAGGCCTCCGCCTTGGATTTGAAGCTGAACACACAACCGATCGAACTGGGCAAATCGCAGATAGTGCGATGGGGGACCGATGGGGCCATCCTGGGGTTCGGCGCCATGTTGGAGCTAGCTCTCAAAGCGGCCGATCTGCTAGCTCAAGAGGGTATCGACGTGGCGGTGATCAATCCGCGGTTTGTCAAACCACTCGATCATGAGCTGTTGCACAAGGTGTTCAGCGAATGCAAGTTTGTCGTGACTGCTGAGGAAGGTGCCCTGATGGGCGGCTTTGGTAGCGCCGTTCTAGAACTGGCCAGCGATCATGGCTGGGACTCCCGCAGCCTGCGCCGCTTGGGTATTCCCGACCAATTTATCGAGCATGGCGAGCGAGACGAACTGCTGGCCGAGTTGGGACTGTCGGCCGAAGGTATCGCGGCCAAATGCCGCGAGCTGGCGACACAATCAGCCGAAGTGAGTTAAGCATGTGGCGTAAGCTTCCAGCTTGCGATTTAAAAGTGGCGTAAGCTTCCAGCTTGTGGACGCTGTAGTAATCCATTGACAAGCTAGAAGCTTTTCCCACTTTTGACAAGCTGGAAGCTTATCCTACGCGCGACAAGCTAGAAGCTTTTCCCACTTTTGACAAGCTGGAAGCTTATCCCACGCGCGACAAGCTGGAAGCTTATTCTACTTTCGACAAGCTAGAAGCTTATCCCACGCGCGACAAGCTGGAAGCTTATCCCACGGTTAGCAAC
>CAKQNH010000199.1 GCA_934255105.1 uncultured Pirellulaceae bacterium | reverse complement strand
GGCTTGAGCAGTACTAGATTGATAGCGAAGCTGACCAGCATCAGTCCGACGAAGGTCATCATCACGCGTTCGAGCATGATGTATAGATCGCTAAAAACGTATAAGAAGCTGATCGCCAATGCGTTGAACACAATTATCAGAACGGTTACCAGCCACTTCGAATCGATAAAGACTTCGAAAGCGGAAGCCACGCCGACGTTATTGCCGGCCTGATAGGCGGACGAGATAAAAAATACGCTCAACCCTAGCATCCATGCCAGCGGCCAGCCTGCGTGGCGGCGGATGATCGTGCCCGGTGACGCGTCAGCTACCGCCCCCAGCTTGGCTCCCAGCGACATGAAGAGCAACATGAAGGCCACCGACACGGCTACCACCCACAGCATCGCGTAGCGCTCGTTGGCCCCCACCGTCGAACTGGTCATGATGCTCCCAGGGCCGATGACTACGCAGGCGGTAATCAAGCTGGGACCGATGCGTTGATACCAGCGTACGGCAGGTGGGCTATTATTCATCAATGGCTCCGTAAAAACGATCGGTTGCGACTTGCTTCGCATCGGGCCAACAATAGCTGTCCCGGATAATTGGTAGCCGAAGTCGCCAGGCTTTGGATAAACTAAGCTGGGTCCAAAGTCTGGCGACTTCGACAGTAACGCTTCCCACGATGTTTAGCATTGAAAGGTCCGCGATGACGGCTTCTCAGAGACGCCAGAAAATTGAAGAGATGTTGCAAGCCGAACCGGATGATGTTTTCTTGCGTTATTCTTTGGCGATGGAAATGGCCAAAGAGGGCCAATTGCCCGAGTCGCTGGCGCAACTACGCGAACTGTGCGAATTGGCACCCCCATATGTTCCAGCATTTTTTCGCTCGGCTCAGTTGTTAGCCGATAATGATGATATCGATGCGGCTCGTGAATTTTTACGGGTTGGTATAGAAACGGCCCGCGCTCAAGGCGACTTGCACGCAGCCGCAGAAATGTCAGAGATGCTAAGCGATTTGGGCAGCGAATAGAGAATGAAGCTAGAATAGAGCCTTATGGACCCAGAACAGATTCACATTCAGGCTGACCTGCGGGGTCTCATCGAAGGGGACGTGCATTGCGATCCGCTGTTTACGCAGCTCTATGCCAGCGATGCCAGCGTCTACGAGATCAAACCGCTGGGCGTAGCCAGACCGCGATCGACGCGCGACGTGTCGGAGCTGCTCAGGTATTGTCACGAGCATCAGTTGTCTGTCTTTCCACGCGGTGGGGGGAGCGGGCTGGCTGGACAATCGCTAGGGCGTGGCTTGATCGTCGACTTCTCGCGCTATATGCGGCGGATTCACCCACCCCGCGAGGGCACGGTGCGCGTGCAAGCTGGAGTGGTGCAAGCCGATCTGAATCGATCGATCGATAACCACGGACTACTGTTTGGCCCCGATCCGGCCACGCGCAGTGTTTCTTCAATTGGCAGCATGCTCTCTGTGGATGCGGCTGGCAGTCACTTCCCAAGCTATGGTTCCGCTGGGGACTGCGTTGAATCGATGCAGGTGGTGCTCAGCAGCGGTGAAGTAGTGGAACTTTCTCGGCATCCATGGGGAGGTTTGCCCCTCGTTGAAGAGCCAGCCATATTCGCGTCGACCGTCTTCGGATTGCCTGGTTTCAATGTTCAGCAGGCCCGGCGTTCTGTGGCTGCCGATCGTGAGGGCCTGGGCGTCAAATCGCCTCAGGGGACGTTCGACGACGCCGTCGCCGCGCCATCCGCGGATAACCTGCGGGTGCAGCAATTGGCTCAACAAGTTGGAATGTTGCTGCAACAGAATTCGGCTTTGTTGCTGCGCCCGCCCTGGCAGGATGTCGCGCGGAATTGCGGTTTCCAAGTTGAGAAGGTGCTCGATGGAGATCAAGTCAACCTGGCGCGGCTGATGTGCGGTGCTGAGGGGACGCTGGGGGTGATTACCGAAGCGACTTTGCGCGTGGAGGAAATCCCCAAGGTGCGCGGGTTGATGCTGCTCTTTTTCTCGCGTTTGGATACGGCTGCCAAAGCGGTGCTGGAACTCGGTCGCGACGAAGTGGCCGCGTGCGATTTGATGGATCGGCGACTGCTGGAGATCGCGCGCGAAACTGAACGCGTCTACGAATCGATTATTCCGCGCGGTGCCGAGGCGATGCTGCTGGTTGAACTGCACGGAGTGGAACCGCTGGCCGTGCGCGCGCGATTGATGCAGTTGCTGCAGCGCTTGCAGCGGCGCGGTAAACCGGTAGTGTCCTATCGCTTGACCACCGATAGCACCGAACGCAACATGCTGTGGCGTCTGGCGCGGCGCGTGATTCCACGCTTGTATAAACTCAAAGGCAATCTGCGACCGCTCCCCTTCATCGAAGATATCTCAATACCGCCCAAGCGACTGCCCGATTTTCTGCGCGATGCCCAGGATATCTTGAAACGAGAAAAAGTGACGGCGTCGATGTTCGCACATGCCTTGCACGGACATGTCGACATTCGCCCGTTTCTTGACCTGGGCAGTCGCGGGGATCAGATGCGGATGGTCAGTCTGAGCGAGACGATCTACGAAAAGGTTTTTGAGTATGGCGGCACCATCGCCAGCGATCACGCGTTTGGGCTCAGTCGAGCGGGCTGGGCCGAGAAGCAGTTGGGGCCGCGATTGGAGCTGTTTCGCGATATCAAACGCATTTTCGATCCCGATGGAATTCTCAATCCCGGCAAGTTTCTCAGCCCCACGCCGCCACACGTGAATGAAAACCTCAGACGGACTCCCAAGTCGACAACTCCGCCGAAAACGATGTGGTTTGGCAAACAGGAATTGCTTACCGGAAATGCCTTTGACGCGGCGCAGGCCTTGACCGCTGCCGATGCTCTGGCCACCCATGCACCCGCTAGTAGTTCAGCAAATAGCACTTCGGTCGGTGACACTTTGGCAACTGGCCCTTCCGTCGCGTCGGCGGAGGGAGCGCTTGCTAACACGGAAGCATCCTCCGAGTCGGCTTCCCCAAAAGTTCAAACCCGCGCCGGCACGACAGCCAAATCGACTTTGCCCACGCTGCTGGCATGGGAGGATGACGAGGCGTTGGGTTACACGGCGCGGAATTGCAACGGTTGTGGACGCTGCAGGACCAACGCGGCGGCAGAGCGCATGTGTCCGGTGTTTCGAGTCCATAAAGGGGAGGAGGCCTCGCCCCGCGCCAAAGCGAATTTGCTACGTGGCGTGGTCACGGGCGCAGTCGACCCGGCGCTCTTGGAGAGTCGCGAGATGAAGGCCATCGCGGATCTGTGCTTCAACTGCCACCAGTGCCGCATGGAATGCCCGGCCACGGTCGACATCCCCAAGTTGGTGCAAGAGATCAAAGCTCAGTATGTAGCCGGCCAGGGGCTGCCGATGAGCGAACGAATGCTCAACCGTGTCGATAAATTGGCCGCGCTGGGCAGTCGCTTTCCAAATCTGGCCAATTGGGCGTTGGGCAATCGCACCATGCGCTGGTTGCTAGAGAAAAGCTTTGGGATCGCCAGCGGACGCAAGCTTCCCCGAGTTACGCGACGCACGTTTCTGCGCTGGGCGGCACGTGAAAAGCTCAATCGCATGGAACGCGAGCCTGGACGCAAAGTGCTGTTCTTCGTCGACCAGTATGTCAACTGGCACAACCCTATGTTAGGCCGCGCTCTGGTGGAGGTGCTGCGCCATCAGAAGGTCGAAGTCTACGTCCCTACCACGCAAACACCCTCATACATGGCCATGATCGCCGCCGGTGATGTGGAGCGCGCTCGGAAATTGTGCAGAACCAACGTCAGCCTGCTGGCGGAAGCTGTGCGGCAGGGCTACACGATCGTGACTACCGAACCTTCGGCCGCCTTGTGCCTTCAGCAAGAATATCGCCATCTGTTTCAGTCGGAAGATACGGAGTTGATCGCTGCCAACACCTACGAAGCCTGCAGCTACCTCTGGCAAATGCACACGCGAAATGAGTTGGAGCTCGATTTTCGACCTCTGTCGATGTCGGTGATGTATCATGAACCCTGCCATTCTCGCATCTTAGATTCATCCCAGCCCGCTCTAAATTTGCTGCGCTTGATTCCTGGCCTGCAAGTGCAGACGGCCGACGCCGGCTGCAGCGGAATGGCTGGGACGTTTGGGCTGCAACGCAAGAACTACCGCACTAGCTTGCGGATCGGATGGCCCTTGATCAGCACCATGAAGACCACATCGGCACAGTTTGGCACTACCGAATGCACTGCCTGCAAATTGCAGATGGAACAGGCGACGACCAAGCCTACTGTACATCCACTGGCAGTGTTGGCCTACGCCTATGGTAGGGTGCCACAATTTGCCGCATGGTTTACCTCACGCACCGAAGGGACTGTAGTCAGTTGACCGAGTTTCCAATTCCCGCCGATTCGTCAGCAAGTTCGCCAGCCGATGGATTGAATACAGTCGAAGGATTGAATACAGCCGATGGTTTGAATACAGCCGACGGATTGGATGTTGAAGTTCGCTTGTTTGCTGCCGCAGCCGATTGGGCCGGCACACGCCAAGTGCGTTTGCACGTTGCCCCCGGCTGCAGTCTGCGCGAGGTGCGTCTGCGATTGGTCGAACTCTACCCCGCGCTGCAGAGCCTAGCCAGCGTTAGTCGCTGGGCGGTAGACGAACAGTTCGTAAGCGATGACTTCGTCCTACACAGCCAGGCGACAATCGCCATGATCCCGCCTGTCAGCGGCGGATAGCTTGGCTGACGTGCGTTTTTACATGCATTCGTTAAACCGCGTGGGCATCGCCCCGCGCGTCCTAGTTCCTAGTTCCTAGCTCGGCGGCCGGTTGGGCACGCGGTTTAACAAACTCACCCCTGCATAGCCTATTCAGTCGATCTAGGCCATAATGGAAGATCCACTATGATTCGTGCTAACTCAATCGATGGTAACCATGATCGAACTGACCGAAACGCCGCTTGACGCCAGCGCCGTATTGGCACTAGTAGCCGACCCCGAATGTGGTGCGGAGGTTCTATTCCTGGGCACTACGCGACAATGGACTGACTTGCCCGCAGACGCCGAGCCGTCGAGTCTGGCTGATTTGCCAACCCCATCCGAATGCGCAGTTCATGCTCCACCAGCTCAGACTTCGCAAGTCGCTTCCAGACCGGATCAGGTGCGGCGGGTTGAGACTTCTCACTTGGTGTACGAGTCCTATCGCGAGATGGCTTTGGCCCAATTGCAGCGTTTGGAGGACGAGGCACGCACGCGATGGCCACTGCGAAAAGTGGTCATCGTGCATCGCTTGGGACATGTGGCTGCCACCGAAGCCAGTGTGGCCATTGCCGTCAGTTCACCCCATCGGAGCGAAGCTTTCGAAGCCGCGCGGTGGCTAATCGATGAATTGAAACATCACGTCCCCATTTGGAAGCAAGAGCACTACGTGCAACATGGCTCGCAGTGGATTCATCCGACCGCTGGCAATTGTAGCTGCACCAGCCAGACGCAACCTAGGCCCGCGCATGCTGCCGATGGTTTGGAGAAAAGATGATGTCGGACGCGACTTCTCTCCCCGCGATCAACCACTTGCCCAGCGTTGGAGAGCCCGAGGGGACGCCAACGGCATCTGTCGTTACGTCCAGCCAGTTGATCGACCGTTTTGGTCGCGTCCATCGTTCTCTGCGCGTGAGCGTTATCGACGCCTGCAATATTCGTTGCCAATACTGCATGCCTGCCGAAGGTGTCGAATTCCTGCCTCGGCATCGGCTGCTGGATTTCGATCACATCGAACGCTTCGTGCGGACAGCCGTCGGGATGGGGATTCGCAAGGTGCGGCTGACGGGGGGCGAACCGCTGCTGCGAACCAACCTCGACCAATTAGTCGCGCGGTTGCGGGCTATTGAAGGACTGCAGGAACTGGCGCTCACGACCAATGGCATGTTGTTGGAGCGACAGATCGATGCTTTGGTAGCTGCCGGACTACAGCGTATCAATATCAGTCTGGATACTCTTAGCGAACCCACGTTCCAACAATTGACCCGTCGCGACGGCTTGGCGCGCGTGCTGTCGGGCATCGCAGCCACAAGGCGGTTTCCGCAACTGCAACTCAAGTTGAATTCCTTGGTCTTACGCGATGTGAACTTGCCCGATATCTACGATTTGGTAGATTTCGCGCGGCAGCAGGCATGCACTCTCCGTTTTATTGAGTTCATGCCGCTCGACAGCGACCGCAAGTGGTCTCAGGCCAGGATGGTCAGCGGTGAAGAGCTCAGAGGTTTGCTGACCCAGCGGTTTGGCCCCCTGCTCCGCTGCGCGGATGTCGACCCCAGCCAGCCAGCCAGCGACTACCAATTCGCCCACGGAGGCGGTCGCGTCGGTTTTATCGATTCCGTGTCCGAGCCATTTTGTGCGGGCTGTGATCGCTTGCGTCTGACGGCTGACGGCAAGCTGCGGAATTGTCTCTTTGGTCGCGAAGAGTGGGACGTGGGGCAGCTTCTACGCCAGGAGCCTTTTGACGTGGAAGAGCTGCGATCGCAACTGCGCCGCGGCACGTTAGCTAAACACGCCGCGCATGGTATCGCTTCGCCCGATTTCCAGCCCCCGGCCCGGGCCATGTATCAGATAGGTGGCTAACCGATGACGCCCGCTAGCGACGCTCAGCCGCGTCGCGTTTACCTCGACAACGCCGCGACCTCGTGGCCCAAGCCGCCAGCGGTGCTCGACGCGGCCGAGAAATTTATGCGCGAGTGTGGGGCCACCGCGGGCCGTGGCGCGTATCGCAGCGCGCTTCTGGCCGAACGTTGGCTGATCGATGCGCGACATCAACTAGCACAGCTATTGGGTGCCGCCGATGGCCACAGCATCGCCCTGTGCAGCAGTGGTACCCACGCGCTCAATTCAGCTCTATGGGGCTTGCTGCGCGCGGGGGACCACGTCATTACCACCGAGACGGAGCACAACAGTCTGCTGCGCCCACTCAACCAAATGGAGACGCATCACGGCATTCGCGTGAGCGTTGTCCCCAGCGATGCGTCGGGCATGCTAAATCTTGACGTGGCCGCGGAGATGGTCTGCGATGAAACCCGCTGGATCGCCGTGGGGCAGGCTTCCAATGTGACCGGACGCATCCTGCCGTTGGAGCCCTGGCGCGATCTCGCTCAGCGGGCAGGAGCCCACTTGCTGGTGGATGCATCGCAAACGCTGGGCTATATTCCGATCGATGTGCAGGCCAGTGGGATAGACGTGTTGGCTGCGGCCGGCCACAAGGGACTGCGGGGATTGCCTGGGACCGGTTTGTTGATGGTGGCCAAGCCGCTTCAGCAGCAACTGCGACCGATGATGTTCGGCGGTACCGGATCGGCCAGTGAACAACTGCAAGGGGGGCAAGCTTGGCCTCAATCCGTCGAGGTAGGCAATCTAAATTTGCCAGCCATCGTTTCCATGGCGGTCGCCGCCGCGCAACTGAACGCATCTCAGGATAGCTCAGTCGCCGAGGCTGCTGGTGGGCAATACGCCAGTTGGCGCGCACCGTTTGAACAGCTCGTGGCAGGCTTGAGATCCTTGGCCGGCGTGCGTCTGATGGGCTGGCCTGAGCGGGTCGACACGTCCGATCTGTCAGTGGGTCGCATTCCGGTGGTCAGTCTGCAAGTAGCCGGCTGGGACGTACACGATTTGGCCAACGTATTGGACAGCAGTTTTGGCATTGAGGTACGAGCGGGGTGGCACTGCGCTGCTCTAGTGCATGACGCTTTGGGGACC
>CAKQNH010000198.1 GCA_934255105.1 uncultured Pirellulaceae bacterium | reverse complement strand
GGTTGGGGACACTCGAATACCGAAAACCATACGCTGGCGTCCGAATGACATCCAATTCCTTGACCTGAATGGAAATCAACTTGAGCCCCCTGAGGTCGCAAGCAGAATTGTGAAGCCGACGAGAATGATGGCCGTGACTGATCCCGAAATTGATCCGTTCTTCCAAGCAATCCTCAAGCCAGAGACGCTTGTGGTTGTCATCCCAGCCAAAAATCTCGTGGGTCGCTAGCAACACCTGGCAACGTGCCATGTCCCTAAGTGCGATTGTTACCGGTTAGCTACAGTTCGCGCGAATCCATTCGGCAAATTCGTCGGCGTCTACCTCCGAACTCGCCAGCTTCATGTGCATCGCATATGCCGCTTCATCAGTCGCGCCGAGTTCAATTCCATTCAGCACCAGAAACAATTCGCAAACCACGGCGGCGGTTCGTTTGTTGCCGTCACAAAAAGGATGGTTAGCTGTAATGCTGTGGGCGTACCTTGCCGCAATTGCCGGCAGATCAGGCCTCGGCTCAGTATAGAAAAAATAGTGTTTTGGATTGGCTAAGGATGCGCTAAGAGCTCCTTGGCTCAAAACACCATCTTTGCCACCATGCTCTGCAATTTGCATACTGTGGATTGCGGATACGGCGTCATCTAGAACCCATTCTGGTTCAACATCCATGGCAGCTTATTCCGCAAGTTTCCGTAGCATGTTTCTTCGCTGTTTCATGATTCGCTCGGCGGCAGAAACCTGCTTCGCAAATTCTGGATCGTATGGGCTAATCTCATATCCACTTTTAGTCTTGATCAAAAACAGCTCGTCGCCGTTGTCAACGCCCAAGCTAGCGATGACGTCTCTAGACAAAACAACCCCCAGCGAATTTCCGATTTTCCGCACTTTAACACGCGTCATTATTAAATCCTCCACGGAACTGGGTTGGTACACATGTGACAACCTGCGTTGATACAACAGTATGCACTACTGGTCGTCCGGAAAAGTTTAAATTTGCACAGAAATCGGAATAAATCCGAAAAACGCTCAGGGAGCGATCCAGTTTGCAAAATGCTCAACCGCCTCGCCAACAAACGCTGGGTATCAAGGCGATGCACCCGAGGTCGCGGAGCAGAGCACCTGTGCCGTTCGTCAAAAGCTTGCCAAGCTCTCTTGCGCTGCGTTAGAGTGGCTCACAACAGACGCCTGTTCATTACTATCCGCATAGCGTGTGCGGAGCGAAGCGTCTCAGTTCAGTGCACAATCTATCCCGCCGTTGCAGTTAGGATAGCGAGTCGGTGCCCACCTTGGCCTAGAGCTTTGCCAATCGAAGTAGTCATTTGTTATACTAAGCTCCTTCGAGACTCCCAGTCTACATGGATCATGGCTCGTTCGCGGTCGCCGCGTGACCAACTCCGTTCGCCGGAAAAGCTCACCCGCATGCAATCCGACTCAAATCCGTACGCATCGCCATCCGCCATTTGTACAGATGTCGTACCAATGGATTTTCGACGTCCCGCAGAGGGTACGTTCTTAATCGGCCTTTGGATCCTCGAAGGAGGATTCAAAGCGTGCCTGTTGGGTGCTAGCTTAATGCATGGGTTCAATCCGTTTCCCTACATCGCGGTTGAATACCACTCTTGGAATCGTCTCGCGTTCCTTCTGGCGTCATCTGCCTTCATCGTTGAAACGATTGGGCCCTGGATTGGCATTTACTACCTCACGGGTCGCCGCTCTCGAACGATTCCGTTTTCGTCTGCGGTGCTTCGCACGCTGAAGGTCGCTGGTGGCGTCGCAATTATTGCCACATTGCTGCTAATGACATACTGTGAGCTTACTGGAACCTCACGATAGGCTTACTTTGTTCGAAACCCTCAGTTTGCAAAATAGCATCCTATGGCTGGAAAAACTCGATGGACGTGCTGGTGGACGCAGGCAGCGATTGTGCTGGTGGCTAGTTCCAGCGTGTTGTCGCATGTTGGAGAGGCATCAAAAACTGCCCCGCAACAGTTGAGAGCGTATGCTGACGCGGTATGGCGCAAACCGCCCAGCCACATTGACATGCATATGAAAGTCCGCGTTGTACGCAACGGAGAGGTAGAGTACCACTTGCAGCGATTCCACTCGGATGGCGAGTCGAGGCGGGTGGACACCGTTAAGCAATCGGAAGATCAATGGGGAGAGACGCAGCATTTCAAGGAGAGTCGCATCACTGGAAGAATTACCGACGCTGGCTCGCTGACTGAGATCACGGTGTACACTCTTCCCGAAGGACAGAATCACGACGATCAGGCGCAACCGCGTACAGCCGCTTCAAATCCTCAATTCCAACGCACCATCTGGCGGTTGAACTTGTGCATTCTCATTGGGATGGGAATATCATTTGTTTCCAGAATTTTGTATCGATGCTGGAAAGCTCGCGAATCTGCCTCCCATTAGGGACATTGTACGTGGCTGAGCGGTTGGAAGACACACGATGAGTAGAGGTGGCTCCAATTCCGGGCAGCTCTTTGCGGCTCCTTGATCGCCTGCTTCGGTGTGCCGTAACATCGCTTTGCTCGTTACGAGCCTACGCAAATTACGAGCCGACGATGCATGAAAAGGACTTACGAGTTATGGATAGTATCAAAGTGTTAGCAAGATTGAAAGGAGTGAATATGCAACGTGTTCGAGGTTGGATCGTGCTGCTGTGCTGCGCTGCCTCAAGCCCGGCGGCTGCGACAGTGGCTACTGCTCAGCCGCTCGATTCTAAACAGTTATCGCAGATGGTCACGATACATCGCGACGCGTGGGGTGTGCCGCATATTTTGGGGCCGACCGACGAGTGTGTGGTCTTCGGGATGGGATACGCGCAGGCTGAGGACTACTTCTGGCAGCTTGAGGATACGACCATCCGCGGCCTGGGACGCTACGCAGAAGTATACGGCCCCGACGGCATTGAAGCGGACTTGTTGAATCGCGCCTTCGAGGTCGTGCCTCGATCAAAGGCCGACTATGAGCAACTTCCAGACGAGCAACGTTTGCTGCTGACTGCGTTTACAGGCGGCATCAACTGGTATCTCGAGCGGCATCCTGAGGCACCCACTCGGTTGTTGAATCACTTCGAGCCGTGGATGGTGTTGGCTATCGATCGACATTTGCTGCTCGACTTCACCTACACAGGCACACTGGCGGGCGATCCACAGGCTCTGTTTGACACCGATCCGTTGCTCTCCGCAATTTCGCCACGCACTCCTCACGGACAGGCAGCCCTGGATGCGATCGGCTCGAATGCATGGGCTATCGGTCCGTCCAAAACTGCCGCCGGCCATTCGATGCTGCTGATCAACCCGCATCAACCTTGGTTCGGTTGGGGGCAGTTTTACGAAGCTCATTTGCACAGCCAAGAAACCATTCGATTCTCGGGTGCATGCTTCCTCGGTACGCCACTTCCAACCATTGGCCACAATGAACATTTGGGTTGGACCTATACCGTCAACGCACCCGACAATGCCGACGCCTGGGAAATGGTTTTCGATTCAACCGAGGAGCCGTTGGCCTATCGCTATGACGATGAATTCAAGCAGGCTGTCGAGTGGCGCGATTCATTGAGCATTCTAGTGGATGGTCAAGTCGAGCAACGCTCAGTGACGTTTCGCAAAACACACCTCGGACCGCTGGTAAGACGACTCGATGCAACGAGATATCTGTCCGCTAATGTCGCCGGGATTTTTGACAGTTCGCGTTTCACACAAATCCTGGGGATGGTGCGCGCCAATAATTTGGAGGAGTGGAAGGCTGCCATGGGGAATTGTGCACTCCCCATGTTCAATGTGGCCTATGCGGATGACGCTGGAAATATTTTATATCTCTACAACGGCTCCATTCCGATTCGCGACCCGGCCTACGACTGGCTCATGCCCGTCGATGGTACGCGCTCGGCGACGCAGTGGCAAGGGCTGCACCGCTTGGATGCATTGCCTCAACTGCTAAACCCAAAATGTGGCTATGTGCAAAATTGCAACACGAGTCCCTTTAATACGACTTTGGACGAAAACCCCGACCGCAGCGATTTCCCCGCGTACATGTTCGAAGACGCCGACCATGAAAAGCGTCGAGCGAAGCTCTCGCGCAAAATACTTAGCGAATTGTCCAATGTCACCTTTGACCAATTTTCGCAATTAGCGCTCGACTCGCGTCTGTATTGGCCCGCTGTTCAGCTACCACTGTTTCGACCCGAGTTGGAAGAACTTAGCCAGACCCAACCTGAGCTCGCGCGCAGCGTCGAACCCTATTTGCAGCACTTACTCGATTGGGACTGCGTGGCTACTAACGCTTCGACTCAAACGACATTGTGCATAGCGTGGTACGAAGAGTTGCACGAGGGATTCTATCCGGGAGAGGAGCTCAAGCCGCAGTACGCCGGGAACTTGACGAGCCAGTTGGCGGCGCTGGCCAAAGCTGCCGACTATCTGAAATCGATCCACGGGGACTGGAAAGTACCTTGGGGCGATGTGCATCGCATGCAACGCGTTCCGAACAAGCCTGATGTAGAAGCGGCCGCGTACGCCTTCAACAGCTTCTCCCGCAGCTTGCCGTGCCCCGGTGCGCCCGGACCTCTGGGCATTGTCTTCACCGTTTATTCCGTCCCAAGCGTCCCGTTCGTACGCACGGCGCGCTATGCAATTGTGGGCTCCTGCTATGTGGGCGTGGTTGAATTTGGCGATCGAATTCGCGCAGCCAGCGCCGTTCAGTTCGGGGCCAGCGCGAACACTAAGTCGCCGCACTACTTCGATCAAGCTGAATTATTCTCTCAGCAGCGGCTCAAGCCCGCTTGGTTCTATCCCGACGAAGTACTCGCCAACGCGGTGCATTCCTATCATCCTGGAGAGTGAAATGGACACTAATCATCATTCAGCAGAGAGTAGCCCTAGCGATTCAGAATCCCATTCCCTAAGTACCCAGCCGATCAACTCACGCATCTCTCTTTCGGTTTAGTACTGAGAATGTTCGTAACGCTGGGCAAACACGGTTTCTGGATCTTGCGCCGTGATTACAGGTGGATGTGCGACGATGGGCGCGAGCAGAAGAACTATCAGAGTGGAGTTATAGATGTATGGTGAACTCATCGTTAGTCCATTCAATGGTAGGGATTTTCTAACCGTGCTACGCTGGGAGTAAGAGGGTGAAACGGTTGGGACAATCGTTCTACGTTAGGAGCAAGAGGGAGAAACGGTTGGGACAATCGTTCTACGTTAGGAGCAAGAGGGAGAAACGGTTGGGACAACCGTTCTACGTTAGGAATGAGGGGGTGAAACGGTTGGGACAACCGTTCTACGTTAGGAATGAAGGGGTGAAACGGTTGAGACAACCGTTCTACGTTAGGAATGGAGGGGTGAAACGGTTGGGACAACCGTTCTACGATTATGTCCTGAGCAGTCGTGGACCGCTCCGCCGGTCCTTGCTTGTTTTGTTTGTCGTGGACCGCTCCGCCGGTCCTTGCTTTTACTAATTGAGGGAGAGCGCTTGATCGGCGGAGCGATCAACGACTATTACGTGTTGATGGCGTCGGGGAGCGCGGTGGCCATTTGCTCGAACACGGACGACCAGTCGCCCATGCTGGCCTGACGAAATAGCCGCACAGTGGGATACCACGGGGAATCGTGGCGATCGAGCAACCACCGCCAGTCGGGGACATAGCCGAGCGCGATCCAGGTGGGTATGCCCAGGGCACCAGCCAAATGCGCGATGGCCGTGTCGCTGGTAATGACAAGGTCCAGCGACTGCATGATGGCGGCCGTATCCATAAACGCACCGCTCGATTGGTCGACGTCCGCAGGAAGCAGCGCCAGTGGCTGGGCTCCGCGCCAGTCGGCGATTTGTTCGGTCCCGGCACCGCGCTGCAAGCTGATCCATTCTGCGCTGGCAGACGTGGTCAAACTTTCAAAATGTGATAGCGGCAGACTACGATAGGCATCGGCTTGATGATCGGGGTTGCCCTGCCATGCAATTCCGATGCGAGGCACACCGACCGTGCGTGGTAGTCGCTGTTGCCAATACTGAATCAACTGGGGCGCGGCGCGCAAGTAGGGGACTGGTGCGGGAATACTATCAGCGTCGATCCCTAACAGGTCGGCGGCGTCCAGCAGCGAACACTGCCAGTCCACTGGTTGCTGCCACGGAATATTATTCGGGAATACCGTTCCCAAACCTTCGGCTGTTTGTAGCAAGGCCAGCAGCGGTGGCTGGCAGTGCACAATCGTTTGCGCACCGCGAGCCCGGAGGAGCTTGGCGAAGCGCACGAAATGCAGCGTGTCTCCCAAACCTTGCTCGGCGGTCAGCAAGATAGATTTGCCGGTCAGATCGCTGCCATCCCAGACGGGAATGTTCGACTGCGTACGATGCAAGTCACCCACACGCCACCGCCAGCGATACTCGCGCCATCCCTTTGCAAACTCACCTTTGAGCAAATAGATCACACCTAGGTTGCGATGCAGTTCGGCCTCCTGTGGATTGATCGCCAGGGCCTGTTCGTAGTAGCTCTGTCCGCGATCCAGGCTGCCCGTCCAGACGTGCAGCGTGCCGCGATTTTTGTAAGCGTTCAGGTAGTCAGGTTTGAGCTCGATGGCTCGCTGGAAGCAGTCGTCCGCCTCCGCGTACTGGTCGATGTAGCGCAGCGAGTTACCGAGGTTATTGAGTGCGACGGGAAAGTCCGCTTGTCGCTGCAGCGCTTCGCGATAAGCGGAGACAGCTTCCGTATAGCGCCGTTGGTCATGCAGCGCGATCCCCAGATAGCACCACGCGTTGGCGCTGTGGGGGGCCGCGGCGATGACGCTGCGATAGATCTGCTCGGCCTGCGCATAGTCCTTGCTTTGGTGGATCCGCCAGCCATAGATCAGTTGTTGTTCGAGTGATTTCATGGGGGGGCCGAATCGCAGAGAAGAGTTTAAGATGGGGATTATAGCGGGGTCAATGGTTGATCCCAAGCCGGAAGTCGAAACTCTTGGCGAGTTCCGCTACGCTGGGGCACATTCCTTTCTGAGCTAGGTTCTGCAATGAGTATCAACTGGATTCTACTGATAATCGGCGGCTTTTTCGAAACGGGGTTTGCAATCAGCCTCGGCAAAGCCCAGCAAACCTCGGGCAAAGAAATGGGGATGTGGTTGGGCATCTTTGCCGTTTGCGTCAGCCTGAGTATGTATTTGTTGTTTAAGGCTATGGGGGGAGAAAAGGCAATTCCTGTCGGTACGGCTTATGCCGTCTGGGGTGCCATAGGTGCTATCGGCACGATCATTGCCGGTATCCTATTGTTCAAAGAGCCGGTGACTTTCTGGCGGATGTTATTCTTGACTACGCTAGTCATCTCCGTCATTGGATTGCAAGTGGTGAGCAGTCATGAGTAGAGGCTCTTGCCAGCCTGTCTGGCATGAGCCCAAGCTCGTGCTGCGTACGAAAAAACCTCGAGGCGGCGCGGGTGGCCGACTCGAGGCTTGAAGTTGCCGGAGACAAGTTGTGGCTTGGCTCCGGCGATGGGTAGGGGTGGTTGCGAATCTTAATCGAGGAATCCGACTAGGTCTTGGCTGCGGCTGGGCTGCTGTAGCTTGCGCACCGCTTTGGCTTCGATCTGTCGAATTCGCTCACGAGTCACTTTGAAAATGTGCCCCACCTCTTCCAAGGTGTAGCTGTAACCGTCACCAAGACCGTAACGCAGTTTGATAATTTCGCGTTCACGGTAGCTGAGGGTTTTGAGCACGTGGTTGATGCGGTCGCGAAGCATTTCTTGACCAGCACCCAC
>CAKQNH010000197.1 GCA_934255105.1 uncultured Pirellulaceae bacterium | reverse complement strand
GCAACAAATACTAATGCATGCTGAGTGATTTCGGGCTTTACAGCGTCCCACTGTTCATCAGTAACCACGGAGCATTTATTTCGGCCTCGAATCGACGCCATGCCGGAATTGGAACAGATTTTGCTCACTCAATTTAAGTCGATATGTCGAGAGGTTTCTAGGATGTGAGCAGATTTTGACAACCAGCCTTCCAGGAGAGGCTTAATGATGGACGCTCCCCAAGTCGGTGACATTTACCGCTGCAAGACATGTGAATTCGAAATACAGGTAACGAAAGGATGCGATTGCAAGGATTGTACGGCACACCTTGAGTGCTGTGGTCAACCCATGGATAAGACGCCCCCCATGCCGATCCAAAACGCCTAGTCTTTCTACCGACAATAGCGTTCGTGTTCATGGCGCAAGCGACACTCGCTGAATAGGCACGTTAGAATAAGCATCGAACAGTGTCCGTGATTCCCCAATCGGCAGAAGTCGATTACGCTCGTGTGAATCGGTTGAATTCCGCCAACGTAGCGGAGGTGAGAATCGCTCGTTCATCGTTCGTTAGGCCGCAGCCCATTTTCGGGCATCATCGAGCCTGCGCCGCTTGCACTAACCAAGGTCTACGAATCTTGCATCAAGGCCATTTCTACAACTTGGGCGAGATGGATGGCTTTCCTTCCTGTAAGCTGTTCGATCTGCTGCTGACAGCTAAAGCCGTTAGCGATGATGAGCGTATCGTGGTCGGCAGAACGCACCGCTGGACACAATATCTGTTCGCCGATCTTGATGCTTACGCCGTAGTGATCCGAGGCAAAACCGAACGCACCGGCCATGCCGCAACAACCGTCGTCGATGATTTCAAAGTCCAAGCCGAGTTTCTTCAGCACGCTAACTTCGGCGTCCATGTGAATCACCGACTTGTGATGGCAGTGGCCATGCACTAGCGCCTTGCGATGTAGTTGAGGTAATTCATGCTTCTGCATCTCCATAAACTCACTGAAGAGGAAGGTTTGCTTCGACAGAATCTTGGCGTCTTCGCGATGTGGAAGCATTTCTCTTAACTCATCGCGAAACACCGTGATGCAACTTGGCTCGATCCCTACCAGTGGTACACCGGCAATGATCCAGGGTTTGAGAGTATCGAGTATCTGTTCGAGCAATCGTCGAGCGGTCTTTAACATTCCCCAATCATAAAGTGGTCGGCCACAACACAAGGGGCGTGGCGGAAGCTCAACCCGGTATCTGAAGCCTTGCAAAACTCGTGTCATCGAGATGGCGGCATCGGTATTGAGAAAGTTGTTGAACGTGTCGGGCCAAATTAAAACACGGTCAGTGACATAGGTTTGTCATGACTTCGGAGGATTTAGGCGATGCCGTTCGTTATCAAATGGATATGAATCCGTTTGAAAACGAGGGACATGCTCGTGCCGAAGCGCATCGTCTTTGTTGCTCTCGCCGCCAAGACTTTGTGCCGGGGTTGTTACCGAACGAAACTCTTGGTGAGTTTCGCTATGGGATTGCTGCTCAAACCACGCTCGGAAGGTTGGCGAGGCGAAGCTTGGCAGCGTTCGCGCTGGCGATACATCGGCGGTCCATTTCGCGATCGAACTGAAGGGTTTCGTCTGGAGGAAAAAATTGGCGACGCGCGGCAGCTTTGACGCCAGGCGCGCCCACCAGTAAATCCAGCCCATCGCGTACGCTTGGCGAGGTCGGATGCGCCAGGCGTAATAGTGACTCAAGAATTCGGCTTTGTAAGTTGCCATGTCGACATTGACGGGGCATTCATGCTTGCACCCTTTGCAGGCCAAGCACAGATCGAGCGATTCGCGAACGTGTTTGTCTCGCCAGCCATCGGCGATTACATCCCTGGCCAAAATGGCCATAAAGTGCGCACTTGTAATCGAACTCCTTGAGCAGGTCGCGAAACTCTCTCAGGTATTTTCCGACGTGCTCTGGGGCAACCGCAGCATCTTCCCAACCGGGATGGGCTTCATCCATATTGGGGACGTGCGCTGTCGCTCCCAGTCCTGCCTCGCGTACTTGCCATAACTTGTGCGCTTCCCAATGATCGTCGAATACCTTGATGCTCGGCGGATTATCGCCTTGCTTCAATTCCTCAATCAGCTTGTTGGCTGCGGCATCGGCTTTTTCTTTCGTGTCGTCACCGAACTCGACCAATAGCCAACCGGCACCTTCGGGCAATAGCTGCACGTCCTCGGGATGCAGCCCCTTGAGTATCATGTACTGGACCAGGTGGTCATCCATCCCTTCCAGGCCCACGGGCTTGTGCTGCATAATCTGCGGGACATGGTCGCCGGCTTCATACACCGACGGATAGCCAAGAACTACCAGCGTGCGCTGGCGTCGCTGAGGAATCAAATGCAGCTTCGCTTCCAGAACCGCCACACAGGTTCCCTAGGTGCCTACCAAGGCGCGCGCAACATTGAAACCGTTTTCAGTGAGCAGCTCATTGAGGTTATATCCCGATACTCGTCGAGGGATCTGCGGATATTTTTTTCGGATCAATTCGGCGTGTTGATCCCGCAGTTCTTTCAACTGTTGATAAATTTCCGCTTGGTGACCGCCGCTGCCGATAATCCGTCTTAACTCTTCGTCGCTGGTCGGTCCGACGGTCATCCGCACTCCTGCGTATGTTAGGATGTCAAGCGTCGCGACGTTATGGGCTGTCAACGGACCAGGGCCATAAAACTCCGCCATGACACTGTGTACGCCGCAGGAGTTGTTGCCGATCATCCCTCCCAGGGAATTGTGATTGTGCGTCGCGGGGTCAGGCCCAAACGTCAAGCCATATTCTTGTGCAGCTTCGCGCAGCGTATCGAGCTTGCAGCCCGGCTCGACGCGCGCGAGCTTGTTTTCTACGTCGATTTCCAATACATGGTGCAAGTGTTTGCTGTAATCGATCACGATGGCCACATTGCAACACTGCCCGGCGAGACTGGTGCCGCCGCCACGCGAGGTAATAGGCGCACCGTATTTTCGACAGGCTGCAAAAATCTGCACAACGTCGTCCACTGAACGCGGGACAACTACACCGATCGGGATTTGGCGATAGTTGGATGCGTCCGTTGAGTAGGTCGTCCTCCCGTCTCGGTCGGCTTCGGCGGATTGCCCTACTATCGCTCCGGCTTCGGCAGTAATGGATTGGGAGGATATGGCTATGGTAGGTATCCCAGCTACGGTTTCGATCGTCGCGGAGTGTCCATCGGCATGGGTGGATTGGGCCGTGGGTGGTAAGCGGTGGCAGCAAGTTTCAACGGTGAAAGCCTTCAGGGGTGAGAACGCATTTTAAAGGTAATTTCGATGAGTAAAACCGTGGCTGATTTTGTTTTTGAACGGCTGCACGAGTGGGGAGTGAATCGTATCTACGGCTTCCCCGGAGATGGCGTCAACGGTTTGTTTACTGCGATGGACCGCGTTATGGACAAGTTCAATCTGGTGCGAGTGGCTCACGAGGAGATGGCAGCTTTCATGGCTTGTGCCCATTCGAAGTTCACCGGCGATGTAGGCGTCTGCATGGCAACTTCGGGACCGGGAGCCATTCATCTGCTCAACGGTCTCTACGATGCCAAAATGGATCATCAATCGGTTGTCGCCATCGTAGGTCAACAGACGCGGATGGCGCTGGGTGCCAACTATCAACAGGAAGTCGATTTAATTTCGCTTTTTAAAGATGTGGCTGGCGACTACGTTCATATGTGCAGCGATCCGGCGCAGATCACCCATTTGATCGACCGGGCGATGCGCATTTCGCGGGCCGAACGCTGTGTGACCTGCGTGATTATCCCGAATGATGTTCAAGAGCTAGATTTTGCCGAACCACCACGTGTGCATGGATGTGTCGCATCGGGGGTTGGCTACCTAGTACCCCGTGTGGTTCCATTTCCAGGGCATTTGGAAGAGGCAGCCAAGATTCTCAATGCTGGTCAAAAAGTGGCCATGCTCGTGGGTGCCGGAGCTTTGCAGGCATCCGCCGAAGTCGCTCAGGTCGCGGAGTTGCTCGGTGCCGGTGTCGCCAAAGCCCTATTGGGGAAAGCAGTGCTGCCCGATGAGATGCCCGGCGTCACTGGAGCGATCGGCCTGCTCGGGACCAAACCAAGTTGGGATTTAATGCAAGATTGCGACACCTTATTTATGGTTGGGTCCGGTTTTCCGTACTCAGAGTTCTTACCCAAGCCCGGCAGCGTGAAGGGGGTACAGATTGATATCGATCCCAAGATGCTCTCCATCCGATACCCGATGGATGTACCTTTAGTTGGCGATGCTCGCGAGACATTGCGAGAAGTAATTCCAATGTTGCAACGAAAAGAGGATCGAAGCTGGCGCGAAACGATTGAAGCGAACGTCAAAGATTGGTGGGAAGTCCTTGATGCAAGAGCGAACAACAAAGGCAACCCAATCAACCCACAACGCGTCTTCACTGAGTTGTCGCCGCGATTGCCTGACAACTGCATCATCACTTCCGATTCCGGCTCCGCCGCGAATTGGTATGCTCGCGATATCAAGATCCGCGAAGGCATGAACGGATGATGGATCGAATGCTGTTCACCGTTGCGGGATCGGCACTTTCACCGATCAGCAGCCCTCGTGTTTCGCAGATCAGCACGGAGGCGACACCGGCAAGGATCAGGCCAATGAGCACCGATGCGACGCCGTCGAGATAGGGTGTATCGAACATTTCTCCCAGAAACAAACCAAGAAACGCAACTGCCAATCCCAATAGCGCGGCGGTATCCTCGAACAGAACCATGAACATCGTAGGGTCTTTGCTACGACGAATCGACCGCCAGACGGATTCTTCGTGGCGCGTTCGAGAGAGCTCTCGCCACGCTACTAGCCAGGTAATGCCCTCAAAAATCATGGCGATGACCAATACGCAGTAGCTGATCGTGATGCTCTTCACTTCCTTCGGATGTATCAGATGGAGTACGCCCTCGTACATCGAAATGCCACCGCCAACGCCAAAGATCAGCACGGCCACAATGAGTGACCAGAAGTAGAGTTCGCCGCCGTAGCCAAATGGATGTTGATCGTCCGCTGGACGAAGACTCAGGTGTATCCCCAGTAGTAATAGCAAACCGTTGCCAGTATCGACAGTCGAATGGATTCCTTCGGAGAGCATTGCCGAACTGCCAGTCATCGCGGCGGCGACAAACTTAGTGATTGCAATGGCCAAGTTCCCTGCGACCGCAGCGTAGACAACGTTTTTGGAATGCGACTGGGACATATCGACGGATTAACATCTCGCTCGTTTGCCATTTGACGAAAGCAAGCTCGCTCCAACCAACGCAGCGAGTCCCAGTCCCACGCCGATCATCGTCAACTGGCGACCAGGAATGGTTTTAACGAGCGCCAATACTGGGCTGTACGACCGCACACGTGCATCGAAGCTACCAGGCGCACCGTGGTCACCGCCTCCAAGTCCATCGACTGGTGACCATAGATTGCTGGGAGCGTCGGCGTCTTTTGGCTCGGAAGTTTGCTGGGATGCGAAACCGTTTTTCGCGAGATAGTCATTACCAATGATCTGAAGGCAAGCAGCCTGACTATGGTCAAGCAAAAAGCAAACATTATGCCACCAGAGTGAAAGCTAACTTTAATTGAGAGCGAATTGTTCGCAGGCATAGAAATTGCTTGAACAGAAGTTGCTCGATAGAAGTTGCTTGATCCGTCAACACGCTGTCCGTATGGTCTTTGCACGCGGTGCATTGATCAAATATCAGAGATCAGCATCAATATCTATCTGTTTTGAAATTCAAAAAGTGGAAAGGAAAGCCGATGAAATCTAAGCTAATCCATGAAGCTGAGCAGAAAACCTTTGCCTTGATCTTCGATTCTGGCGACGAATGCGTCGCGCTGTTGGAACAGTTTGCACGCGACCATCGTTTGTCTGCCGCTCAAATTACCGGTATTGGTGCATTCCAGCAGGTTGCGTTGGGCTATTTTGACTGGGAGCAAAAATCCTATTTGGAAAACAGAATCGACGAACAGGTCGAAGTTGTTTCGCTGATCGGTGATGTGGCTGAAAAAGATGGTGAGGCAAAAGTTCACGCGCACGTTGTCATCGCCAAACGCGATGGCACTGCTCACGGCGGTCATTTACTCCGCGCAACCGTTCGCCCCACGCTAGAACTAATCATCAACGAGTCGCCATTCCACTTAGCGAAAAAACATGATCCCCAAAGCGGGCTGGCGTTGATCAGCATCGACAAATAGCGCTCAAAAACAGTCGCCCAATCGTTCTGCGGGGTGGAACTGAGCAGTCAAATCGACAAACCGCTCCGCCGTTTCGATCACAATTGACCGACCGTCAAAGCGGTCGGGCGACGAATTATCCTATCGCACCTGGATGTCTCCGCACTGGCGGAACAAGCCAACGCAACGATCGAGTTGTCATTCTGGGGGATTCGAGCTAAGATGTCGGGATGGACAGAATGCTAGAAATCGCTAAGCGAGTGGATGCTTTTATGATGGAACGGTCACCTGTTCACGACACGATGCGCCGACTCGCCACGGTATTCAATGAAATGGAGATTCCATTTGCGATCGCTGGCGCGATGGCTGCCAATGCGCATGGTCATCGACGGACGACAGCCGATGTGGATGTATTGATGCGCCGCGAGGATCTGGCTCGGTTCAAGGAGAGCTGGATCGGACGCGGCTGGCTGGATCTGTTCGAAGGCTCCAAGGGTTTCAAGGACACTTCTAATGGCGTCAAAATTGATGTGCTGATCGTGGGTGATTACCCCGGCGATGGAAAAGCGAAACCTATTTCGTTTCCGCCTCCGGAATCAGTCCGAGAAATCCACGACGATAACTTGCCTTTTCTCAATCTCAAATCGTTGCTCGAACTCAAGATCACCAGCGGGATAACTGCCGCCCACCGCCTTCAAGATCTTGCAGACGTGATTCAGTTAATTCGCATCAACGCTTTGCCACAAGATTACTCAGACCAGCTCCACCCCTTTGTTCGAGAGAAATTCCTCGAGCTTTGGCAGTCCGCTCAAATATCCGAAGACTACTAACGAAGGTTAGCGGGTCATTCTATCGAACATATGGATCCCAGGCACCGTAGGACTGGGTCTTGGGGCCGCGCGGAATCGTTAATGCAAATACTGCGGCGGCGAGGATACTACATGTAATTGCGTAGCCAGATGTCGCCTCGACGAGCCATGGACCGCTGCCAAGTGCGATAGCCAACAGTAGATTGAGATAGCGACCACTTCATCGACTTCCAGTGGCAGCATCGGCAACATGATCAGCGCCGCCAGCAGGCACATCGAACACCAGTGATGTACGATCACCGGCTGGGAAACCATCAGGATGATATGTATCAGCCCAAGCGGTATCACCAGCACGCCAAAGAATGCGACCATCCACGGCATGGTTCGCCAGCGGGACGGGCCGCCCATGTAACCATCAGGAATTCAAAGGTGTACGCGATCGCTCCCAAACCACCGTCGGAGACCGGCCAACTGTGTGACAAATCGGAGTTCAACACTTTCTCGGTCCCTCCGTGGAAACCGAAAAGGGGATCCCACATATAGTCCATGTACCCGAGCTGATACATCGCCAAGTATCGCGAAACGATAAAGCCGGCGAAGCCGGTCGCGATCATGATCGATCTTTGTGACCAACTGGACGGGTTGTCTTACCGGAAAGTAAGTGCTTTGTCATCGTAAATTCTCCTGATGGTGGTTTTGAAAGCTGCTTTTTAGATACTAAATAATCCGCTTTGGCACCCAGC
>CAKQNH010000196.1 GCA_934255105.1 uncultured Pirellulaceae bacterium | reverse complement strand
CACCAAAGGGGATACCCTGTGCTGGGCCAGTTCCGGCACCTGCGGATTTAAGGGACGTCGCAAGAGCACTCCTTTCGCGGGTCAAGTTGCTGCGCAGCAAGCGGCCGAGAAGGCAGCCAAGTACGGTATGAAAGAGATCGAAGTCCGCGTCAAGGGCCCCGGCTCCGGTCGCGAAAGCGCCATCACGGCTCTGCAGACAGCCGGCATGACGGTCAAGCTGATCGAGGACGTGACCCCCATTCCACACAATGGTTGCCGCCCGCGCAAGCGCCGCCGCGTGTAGTCGTCAGCCACGGATGGGCTTCCACTTTCGGTCAACCTCCCCCCCTTTCAATATGTGACCCAAACCATGAGCACGCATGTCAAATGGCGCGGCCTGGAACTTCCCAGCGCCGTGCATCCCGACACACATACCCTGTCACCGACCTACGGTAAGTTCATTGCTGAACCGTTCGAGCTCGGCTTCGGCACTACGGTTGGCAATAGCCTGCGCCGCGTGCTGTTGTCTAGCTTGGAAGGGAGCGCTATCACGCAGATTAAGATCCGCGGCGCTCAGCACGAGTTCACCACGCTGCCCGGCGTCCTGGAGGATGTGACGGATATCGTGCTCAACGTCAAGTCGCTGATCGTCAAGAACCATAGCGATTCGACTCGCGTGATCACTGTCGAACGCAACGCGGCCGGAGTGATCTCGGGTGCAGACGTCGAGACGGATGCGGACGTCGAAATTATCAATAAGCATCAGATTTTAGCCACGCTGACCGAGGACGTACCATTTACGATGGAGATGGTCGTCGAGAATGGTCGTGGTTACGTGCCCGCTTCCGAGCACAGCTCGCGGGATCACGAAATTGGGATCATCCCGGTCGACGCAGTCTTCAGTCCCGTTGTTCGCGTACGCTACGAAGTGGAAGAGACGCGAGTCGGCCAAAAGACCAACTACGACAAGCTGTCGCTGGAGATTTGGACAGACGGATCAATCGGCCCGGAGATGGCTCTGGTCGAGTCGGCCAAGATCTTCCGCAAGCACCTCAACCCCTTCGTGCAATACAACGAGATTGGACGGCAGGTGCACGCCACGGCCCGCGGTGGCCCTGGGTCGGCAGAAGCCCAGTTGGAAGCCAAGCTCAATATGCAGATATCCGAGCTGCGTTTGAGTGTCCGCGCGGGCAACTGCCTCGAGAGCGAGGGGATCACTGTCATCCGCGAACTCGTTCAACGCAACGAAGATCAACTGCTCGAGATTCGCAATTTTGGTGAAACAACCTTGACCGAAGTGCGCGACAAATTGGCCACGCTCGGCCTGCACCTAGGGATGCGTTTGCCATCCACGCACACTCTCCACTAACAGTACATATCCTACACGCTGTCGGTAGACAGCCCTTTTATTGCTAACGGTATTTATCATGCGTCACAGAAGACACGGTCGAACCCTAGGTCGCGCACCCAGCCATCGTCGCGCACTTTTGCGCAATCTAGCATCCGCACTGTTCATCACTGAGCGGCCTGACTCCGAATTCGACGTCAACCCGGTCAAGGTCAAGGGGCGTATCATAACGACCGTGGCCAAAGCCAAGGAAGTGCGTCCGATGGTGGAGAAGTGCATTACGATTGCTAAGAAAGGTGTCGCCGCTGAGAAGGCTGCGGCCCAGTTCGGGACAGACGCCGAGCGGAATACCAGCGCCTGGAAACAGTGGCGCGAGGGCCCCAACCACGCCCTGTGGATGCAGGCTATGGGACCTGCCGTGTATGCGCGACGCCGGCTGATCCAGATCTTATGCGACAAACAAGCGGTTAAGATCCTGTTCGACGACTTGGCACCCCGCTTCGAAGATCGACCGGGTGGTTACACTCGCATCATGCGCCTAGCCACACCGCGCCTCGGCGACGCCGGCCCACGAGCTATTTTAGAGTTTGTGGGACGCAATGATCGCGTGGTAACTCGCAGTCAGAAGCCTGACTTCGGCAGCGACGACAGCAGCACCGGCGGTCCGGCTAGCAAGCCCGCTGCGGTTGAGGAGTCTCCCGCTCCAGAATCGGCACCGGTCGGAGACTCAAGCAGCACAGCCTCAGGCAGTGATTCGGCCAGCACTTAATACGCTGGACCTCCAGTAGCTTTCAGCGGAACATTTTCACGAGTAGAGATCATGGCCAAGGGCAAGAAGAGAAGAGAAATCATCCACTTAGTCTGCGAAGAGAGTGGAGAGTACAACTATACATTGCGACGCAAGACGGGTGGCGAGAAACTGCGCCTCAGCAAGTTCTGCCCGCGTCTGCGGAAGCATACGATACACGTCGAGAAGAAGAAGTAAGCCAGCGTCTTCGCTGTGCAATCCTCGAACTGTGCAATCCTTGAACTGCAGCAGGCGAATGCCTGCCTGCAGTCGAAGTAACTATCTACGGCTATTCTCCTTGACTGTAGAACGGTTGTCCCAACCGTTTCACCCTTCGCCGTAGAACGGTTGTCCCAACCGTTTCAACCTTCGCCGTAGAACGGTTGTCCCAACCGTTTCAATCTCCCTCGTAAAACGGTTGCCCCAATCGTTTCAACCTTCGCCGTAGAACGGTTGTCCCAACCGTTTCAACCCTACCGTAAAACGGTTGTCCCAACCGTTTCAACCCTACCGTAAAACGATTGTCCCAACCGTTCTACGCAGATGGATTACTGACGGCGGCGAGCAACTGGCAGTGGACTCATATGCTGCAGGCGACGAGCGGCTTGCCATCGCAGGTAGACGACGATCGCAATGGCCGCCACGATCGCGACCAAAGTGCCGTTAACAAGCGCGTGTTCCGGCTGTAGCCAGTAGTGCCAGGGACTGGCGGCCGGTACCACTTCATGAGCATGGCCGGGGTGGGCATGGGCGACGGATGAGCCGACGACTGCGAGAATCAGAGAGGCGCACGTACAGAAGGTAGAACGGCAAGCCAAACGCATGGGAACTCTCGATCATGTGAGGGGCAAAGAACAGCTACTGGGCCGAATCGCTGCCGGCCGACTTGGCCAACTGAGCGCTCAGCAGCTCAATGGGAATAGGAATCCCCTTCAAAATGCCTTCGACAGCCAGGGAATTGCGCACAAATCCTTGAAATTTCGTGACCACGATCCGACCTCGACGCAGCTTCGTCATCTCGCACATCAGCACGAGCCGATCGCCGGGAATGACGGGGTCGCGAAAACGCACGTCTTCCAGCCCACCAAAGCCGACCATGTCCGCACCCAACAGGTCGTACTTCTGTGAGAAGTAGCTGCACATTTGGGCGGCGGCTTCGAGCATCATCACGCCAGGCATAAGCGGCATGTTTGGCATATGGCCGCGAACCCAGAATTCATCGGCTGAAACGTCTTTATAACCCACGCAAACATGGCGCACGGTATCTTCGTAGATGATCGCCGTAAGCTGCTCCATCTCGAAACGCTGTGGGTTGTATTTGCGGATTTCAGCCGCATCCGCAATTACGTTTTGATAGTCCAACGTAGCGGGATCGAGGATCAGTTCACGCGGTGCCACTGCGGCCAGTCTCCCTTGGTTAAACCCGGTTGAGTGAATGCTTAGACGCGAGTTTTAACCTTGCGACGTTTGGCTTTGCGAGCCTTCGAGTTGGCGGGGCGCGCTCCGTGATTGGCTTTTTTCAGCTTACGATGTGGCTTGGTCATTGCAAAAATTCTCTATCAGATGAAGGTGGTTTAGCGTTTGGTTACGTTCACTGTGGGGGTTTTATGGCTGTGTGCGTTTAGGCAGCCGGCCAACGGGCGCGGTGGTTTACCAGACTGCTCCATATTCTACTATGATACCATCGGCAGCTCGCGCGGGCTAACTAGAATATCAGCTAAGTTGCACTGAGGAAAGGGAGTCTGACCCCGAAAGCCAATAAGCTCCGCAATCCACGGTGACTTTAGCAACTGATCGGCTTTAGCATCTGATCGGCGGAGCGATCAACGACTTTAGCGTCTGATCGGCGGAGCGATCAGCGACTTTAGCGCCTGATCGGCGGAGCGATCAACGACTATGAGACGAATCCGCGAACGATTTCGATTGAACCGACCAGTCTTGTTCCAACCGCGACATTTAGATTCTAGGGCAGCATGAACGATATTTGGATTGCGGTGGGAGTCATGGGGTGCATCTCGCTGGCGTGCGGCCTGTTGGCTGCAAGTTGGCTTTATCCCCGAGCTAGGCAGGCTTCCGGAGTCGGGCAAGACCCCAAAACTGGGCACGGTTCCAGAGCTACACAGGGCGTCATGCTGTGTATGGCCGTGTCGCTGCTGGGAATGTTCTATTTCCAACTATATGCTTCGGGGCAGCTATTCTGGGCGCGGCTGATCCCGCTGTCGGCTGCGATTGTTTACAGCAATTTGGCTGCGCCGCTCGCCGCACTGGCGGCGGGTTGGTCGCTGCGTCTGCCGCAGACGCCCCTGTGGCGACGGGCGTTGATGGCCGCGTTGTTGGGGGGAGCTAGCGTGGTGGCGATCCTGTGGCCACTGCTTTCCATCGCCGTGCGTCCCGCGCCGGCCGGAGGTGACAATTGGGAACATGGCGTGGCCATGCAAACCTCGTGGGCTACCTGTAGCCCGGCCGCAGCGGCCACTCTGCTGCGGGCTAGGGGCATCGATGTCAGCGAATCGCAGATGATCCCACTCTGCTTGACCGACGGCAGCGGCACTCCGACGCTGGGACTCTACCGAGGCATCAAGCTGATGGCCCAGCGGCATCAGCTCCCAGTACAGGTGCTGGACGCCTCCCTGGATGAATTGCTAGCCGCCGACGATTGGCCAGTACTACTGGCCGTCAAACTACCCTACGCCGTCAAGGATCGGAGCTACGTAGATCAACGGGGATGGATACCAGGCATGGGACATTCGGTCGTAGCCCTAGGCTCTGCGGGGAACGGACAAATCTGGGTGGGGGATCCATCGGTCGGCTTGGAACGCTGGAGCCATCGCGACCTAGAGGTCTTGTGGCACGGCGACGGAATACGGCTTGGCGGCCCACCCTAACTCGTCCTGCCTGAAGCGCAAGCTAATGATGATATACTGCCAGTATTGGCGTATAATGATGGTGATAATTTCATCAGCCGCATTTGTCTGTCAGCCCCAACTCTCCCCGCCTGCCGAGTTATTTGCGCCATGTCCAAATCGCTGTCCAGATCGATTGCAGATCGTCGCCCGTTTTGGAAGTGGTGCAGTTCATCTGCTGGCCTGATCGCAATTCTAGGTCTAACGTTGACGGTCGCTCTGGTCGGCGAAGTGCGGGCCGCAGACCCAATCGACTTCATGCACGACGTGCAACCGATCTTGGCGGAGCACTGCACTCACTGCCACGGCGTGGATCCCGATTCGCGGCAGAGTGGCCTGCGGCTGGATGTGTTGGAGGATGCACTGCGCGGTGGCGACTCGGGCGAGCCCGCCATTGTTCCCGGCGACGTGTCTGCGGGCGCGCTATTGGCGCGGATTGTCAGCCATGACGAAGATGAAATCATGCCTCCCACCGATCAACACAATCCACTGTCACCCGCGCAGATCACGATCTTGCAACAGTGGATCGCCGAGGGGGCAAACTACGCATCGCATTGGGCGTTCGTGCCGCCACAAAAGGTCGACCTAGCTGCCCTGGCCGGCGAGTCTGCAGTCCAGCCCGCTCGCGACCTGCAGCCGATCGATGCGCTGGTTGCTGCCAAGCTCGCCACCCTGGGGCTCGCCCCATCGCCTGCAGCCGAACCACACGTCCTGTGTCGCCGAATCTATCTGGATTTGATCGGGCTGCCACCGACTATCGAGGACCTAGAAGCATTCCAACGCGATGGCGTGGAAGCCACCGTGGAGAAGCTCCTGGCCAGCCCACGCTTCGGGGAGAAGTGGGGCCGACATTGGCTCGACGTAGCCCGCTACTCAGATACCAACGGCTACGAGAAAGATCTCAAACGCGAGCAATGGATTTGGCGCGACTGGGTTATCAACGCGCTCAATAACGACATGCCCTATGACGAATTCATCAAAGAACAGATCGCTGGCGACCTGATGCCCAATGCGACTCAGCAACAGATCATCGCCACTGGCTTCCTGCGCAATAGCATGCTCAACGAAGAAGGAGCGATCATCCCCGAGCAGTTTCGCATGTTCGAGATGTTCGACCGAATCGATTGCATTGGCAAGGCGGTAATGGGGCTGACGATTCAGTGCGCCCAGTGCCACACCCACAAATTCGATCCAGTCACGCATGAAGAGTATTACGGCTTGTTCGCTTACTTGAACGATACCTATGAAGCCCAGTCGTGGGTCTACAACGATGCGCAACAGCAGCAACTGGACGACGTGCGCTCAGCGCTATCCAACTTCGACCAACAGGTTCGCCAGCAGCGTCCCGAGTGGCAGAGTGAAGTGGATCGATTTGCGCAGCGATTGGCAGAATCACAAGCGGACTGGCAACCGCTGGTTTTTCATCAACTTGAGACCAAGAGCGGGCTGAATCATCCAGTGCAGTTGGCCGACCAGTCGATTTCGATGTTGGGTCACGCTAGCGCCGATGTGTTCTATGTGTCGCGTGGCGATTGGAACGGCGTGACGGGAGTGCGGTTGGAAGCGCTGCCGCATCGCGATTTGCCGTTTGCGGGACCGGGGCGCAATGCCGTCGGCGGTTGGGATGTGCGCGAAATGGAGGTCTGGCTCAAACGCCCCGATCAAGCGGACTGGGAGAAGCAATCGCTAGTCAATGCTACGGCTGATTATTCACAGCCTGAGCAAAAGCTGGAAGAGGGGAAAAGAACCTTGGGACCGGTCGAGTTTCTGATCGATGGCAAAGAGGAGAGTTCATGGAAGGCAGACCGTGGGCAAGGCAGACGCAATCAAGCCTCGCTGGCAGTGGTCCAGTTTGCAAAGCCGCTCGAGTGCCCAGCGGAAACTGAAATGAAAGTTGTCCTGCGGATGCAAGACATGCTCGGCTGCTGCCGCGTAAGTGTCACACGAGACGAGAAGCCTACAGCAGCACCCGTCGACTACAGCGCAATGCTAGCCGCACAGACCCCTCCCGAACAACGCAGCCCACAGCAGGCTGACGATTTGTTCGCCGCTTGGCGCAAGTCCGTACCTGAGCTGCGGTCGCTCAATGATCAGATTGAAGCGGTGTGGCAGCGCTATCCGACAGCGGAAACTTCCGTGTTGCACTTGGCCCAAAGGTCGCCGCAGCAAAAGCGCGAGACACACCTGCTGTTGCGGGGCGAGTGGGATCAGCCTGTGGAGGAAGTCATCTCTCCACATGTGCCCGCAGCTCTGCACCCCAGCGATCCTGCGCTGGGCAATGGCCGCTTGGCTTTTGCCAATTGGCTGGTCGACCCGCGTTCGCCACTGGCCGCGCGAGTGGCGGTCAATCGGATCTGGCAAGTCATGTTTGGCGAAGGTCTGGTTGAGACCAGCGATGATTTTGGGACGCGTGCGCCCGTGCCCGAGCATCGCGTACTGCTCGATTGGTTGGCAGTCGATTTTATGGAGCATGGCTGGAGCCAAAAGCACCTCATCGAGCAGATTGTGCTCAGCCATACTTATCAGCAGCAAAGCCGCGTGACTGCAGAACAACTGGAGCGAGATCCCAAAAACCGTTGGCTGGCCCGTGGCCCACGTTTTCGCGCCGATGCCGAGGTCGTCCGCGACATTGCACTCAGCGTTTCGGGACTGATCACGCATCAATTGGGCGGTCCAGGTGTCATTCCGCCGGTGCCGCAAAACGTGCTGGACTACAACTACACTTATCCAGCTTA
>CAKQNH010000195.1 GCA_934255105.1 uncultured Pirellulaceae bacterium | reverse complement strand
GGGTTTTCGAAGTAGGGGGCCTGGGTGCCGTTGTCGCCCATGAAGATGACGTAGGTGTTGTCACGGATGCCGAGATGTGTAATCGAGTCGAGGAGTTGGCCAACGAGCTTGTCCATGTACTCGATCATGTTGCCGAGCTTGGCCTCGCGGCCGAGCTTGCGGTCGTCCGGGGTGTCGATCATGGGGAAGTGAGGGAGAAGCTCGTTGTGGACGATGAGGAAGGGTTTCTCAGCGGCGACAGCCTCGGTCATTTGCTCGATGACATAGTCCACCAGAACGTCGGGGCCGAAGCGCTCGGCGATGTCGTCGCGGACCTGGCCGTCTTCGTTGAAGGTGGGGGTCCAGTGGCGCAGTGTCTTAGCGCCGTCCTTCCAGATCTGCCAGACGCACCAGGAGTCGAAGCCTGCGTCGCGGATATGCTCAGGCCAGATTTCAAGGGTCGCGAGCTGCCACTTGCCGGTGATGCTGGTGGCGTAGCCGTTCGCGCGCATGAGTTGCGCATAGGTCGGCATCTTTTGAAAGTCGACCTTTTTAGCGGTGCCGTTGTGGACGGGGAGGACGTCGAAGTGTTGGTGCCGAGTGGTGTACAAGCCGGTGTGCATGCTGACTCTAGAGGGGGTGCAGACTGGACTCGTGTAAGCGCGGGAGAAGCGGAGGCCAGCTTCGGCCATGCGGTTCAAATTGGGAGTTTTAAAGTCCTGGCCGCCGTAGCAGTTGAGGGCTTCGTAGCCGATATCGTCGGCGAAGATCAGGAGAATGTTCGGGGGCGGGGCGGATTGGACGAAGCGCGGCAAAAGTAACAAAAGGATCGACCACACTGCGACGAACGCCAAGCGATTCGCAATGAGCCGCAGCAACGAGGAGGGACGAGGTGCAGCCCACCGCACACGGGATAGAACACACACAAAGGCTTTAGGAAGAAGATGCATAGGAGAGAGAGCCGAGATATTTGGAAATGGGACAGGCACCACCCGCACGACCTCGGCGCAGGCAGTGGAAGCAGCGAGGAAAAAAAAGGAAAACCGAATAATCAGATTCATGCTGGCACTGCATCGTTAGAAATTTGCACTGTTAAGAATTTTCTTTTTGAAGCACGCAGCTTCATTACTGCTCTTTCTTCTTCAGGAAGCGATCGAAGAACGAGTAGATCTGCTCGTTCGATTCGACCGTCGGCGAATGACCTTCGCGGTTGGTCATCGCCACGCGATCGCTGTAGCCTAGCAATTTATTCACAGCAATAGCATGGTTCAGGCTATTTGAGCAGCACGACCGCCTCGGCATTTCTCAACACAACCTCTCGTACCGGATCATCGACAGTCCCGTCTGCGCGCAACGGTCGGAGCGATTCTAGCAGCTTGTGAACCGTTGCAGTGTCGTCTCCAAACGAGCCGCCCACGTACGGTTTGACGAGGACGAGCCCCTTTGAGTAGTTCCGCGCGAAGACTTGTCGGCGAACGGCTATGCCTTCGAGCAACCGAACGTCATCGAACCAGACAGTGCCGGAGGCTCCGTACATGCGCAAGTTGATGCGTCCCTCCCCATCGTCGCCGGTCTGGAGAACCAGTCGCTGCTCCTTCCAATCCTCCGTGCCAGTCCAGGTCATCATGTTGCCCGAGCTTGCACCCTCGAAATCGTACGGGTAAACCTGCGCGCCGGGAGCGCCTGAGACGTTGTCAGTTTTTGCCCAGGCGATGAGCGTGTAGCTCGTGTTCGGTTTGAGCTGCACGGAGACCTTGTTGATGTTATTGATACTTCGACTTTCGCTCGTGATCCTCATCGACGCCGCGGCCGAACGTTTGACCTCGCGGTCCAATGCGATTGGCTTGGCGATCGTCCAGCCTACGGGATTGTTGTCAGTGTCGATCTGCTCGAAGCCGCCATTGGGCAGTAGGTTCGCTGCGCCAACGTCGTCTGCCGCGTCCAACTCTTCGAGTAGATAGTAGGGGCCTAGGGGCTCGCCCAGATCGGTGCGCATGGCTTCGAACCACTTCATGACAAAGTCGTCCTGCGGCGGCCCCCAGAAGTAGATGGGAATACGAGCCTGCTCGGGTCGCCGCGCGGTGGCTTTCGAGTTGGTCAGGCGGGCGGCTTCCTGATCGTCGACGCGACCGTCGCCGTTGCGGTCGTTGGCCGGATCCCAACCTGGGCACTTGCGATTTTCGAGCGGATTTGCTGCACGCTCCGCCCCCCCGTGCAATGTTACGTTCGTGTCCTCCGAGAAATGGCAGAACATGTCTTCGAGAATACCCTCATTCGTGAGCTTCTTTTCGACGCAGTAGTCGGCCAACGCCTGCGCCTTTCCAGAGAGCGGTTCGCCCGTCGATGGGTGCGGCAGAACGAGCGTGCAGATCAGTCCGTAAGGCGTTACGAGCACGCTTTCTCTCAATGACTTGGCTTCCTTACGAAAGCTCAGATCGAGCCAGTCGCGTGCGAATTCCGCGTTGCCTCCGAAGTTCATGAACGTGCGAATTGTCGGCAAGTGATGCGGCTTGGCCCGCACTTGCATGCGGAACGTCTGCGGCACCGAGACAGGCATCAGGCGGCCTTCCGCATCCCACACGCTTACGTGCCACCAATACGTCGCAGCGTTCCGAAGCTCCGGCCCCGCGTACTCAGCGATCGGCAGTTCGGTTTCCACTCGGCCGGAATCCCAGACCAAGTCTTTGCCTTCGGCCAGATCGTCCTGCGAGCGTGCCACCTGCACGCGGTAGGCGGTCTGCGATTCCGCCTCCCAGTACAACTCGGGACACGGATCTGGCACGTCGGTCGGATTCACCCGCCACTCGCAACGCAGTCCCGTTGGCGTCTGAGCGGCCAGGGACGAAGTCGCCAAGACCAATGTGAAAACGAAAAATCCGATCCGCGACATGGCTGCACTTTCTTCTTATCTAAAGGGGTCATTCTATCGCGAATAGTCCGTTACAACGCAGATTATTCATAACAACCCAGATTATTTATAACCCGCAGCGTCAGCAAGGACGTTCGACGCCAATTCAAATCTCAAACGCCTGAACCATCATCGTTTACTTCGTTTGCACGCAAACTCGTGAATAATCTGGGTTACAATCAATCACCACATGCAATCACCAATTGGACACCTGAGCTATACCTCAAAATCTAGGCCCATAGCCAGCGCGCGACCAGTGTGAAAGATCCGATTAGAAAGTCGTCGGGAATGTGTCGATGTCGGCTGATCCTCGGCAGCTTGAATGAGTAAGAGAGGCATGAATGGGAAAGAGACGAATGAGAATTCGAATGCTGGGCATGTGGTGGCTGACGGTCTTGTGCATAACATGTGCAGTGCGGATTTCTGTAGCTAGCGACACAATAAATGCCAAACTTTCGCTTCAGGAACAGATCGGGGTGAAGCGAGTAAATGAACCCGTGCGGATGGGCATCCCCCTGGCAAAAGGTGTAGCACAGGAGGCGAGCGAGTTGGTCATGTTGTCCGACAAAGGGGAACGCATCCCTTGCCAATTCACGGTCGCCGCACGTTGGCTGGAGGACAAGTCCATCAAATGGGTACACGCCCTCTTCCAAGCTGATGTCGATGCAGGTGCCAAGGCGGTCGTCAAATTGGCAAAGGGCATGGCCGGTGCGTCGGGCAAGGACATCGTGGTTCAAAGCGGCAAGAATGCGGTTACTATTCAGACCTCCCAATTGAGGCTCGTCATCAAGGGCGATGGATTCAATCTCTTTGATTCCGCGACGGTGCTTGGGGCAAACGGCATATCGCAACCGTTGATCGAGTCGCATCAGGATGGCTTTGTCGCGACGATCAACGGTAGAGCTTATCGACCGAGTAGCGATTCCATCGTATCGGTGGTGGAGCAGGGGGCGCAAGGTGCCGTGGTCCGTGTGTGCGGGAAATTGGTGAATGAAGCCGATGCGCCCTTTACCTACATCTGCTATGTTCATGTCTATCGAGATTCGCCGATCGTCAACGTGGATTTCAGCTATGTGAATGCATCCGGGCTGACGCCGACCGACTATGCGTCGCTCGAAGACCTGTCGCTTGTCCTGCCCACCACACTCAAGAAAGCCGAAGCGAAAGTGGGCGGTGAGGACAAAATCTATTCCGGCAAGGCGGCGCTGATTGTGGCCAAATCCTCAGACATCATAGAAGTGTCGACGGATGGCGCGCAGGTGGCCACAAGCAAAGGCAAGAGCACAAAGCCGTACACTATCGGATGGGGAGGACTGCAAGAAGGCAACCAGGGGCTCTCTGGCGGCTTGCGGTGGTTTTGGCAAATGCACCCGCGCGCTGTAGAGGTTACCACTGACGGCAAGCTCCGCCTGGGTCTCTTCGCCAAGGAGGCTGGCGATCCTCTGAACGTCTACATGGGCCAGGGCAGAACGCACTACATCACCTTGGTGATGGGCGCGGCAAACAGCGAGATCGAAAGCCGCACTTTCGCGGGTTCACAGATGCCGCTGCGTGCGGTGTGCGAGTCTCGTTATTACTGCCGTGACACCCAGGTATTCGGGCCAATAGTCGATGCCGATGCCTGGCTACTGCCGACAGATGTGCGCGACAAAACGTCTAAGTACAACAGTGACGTGAAAGAAGCGATAGTCTACATTGACAAAAAAATTGATGGACAGGAGTACAACGGCGTCACGAAGGACAGCTATGGATACTACGCATGGGGCGATTTATATCATTGGGCCAACGCGGCCGGTGTCGAGGACAAATGGAATCTTCTGTGGGAATCGAATTACTACGACTATCCGTTCGCGACTCTGCTGCAATTCGCCCGCACGGGAGATCTCCAGTTTCTCGATATCTGTGATCGAAACGGTTTGCACGTGGCCGACGTCTTTATGTGCAAATGGCACCCCAATAAGGAGCTGATCGGTGCTTGCCGGTATTCCCCGCCGGCCAATCATGTTGGCTTGGATACGGACTACCGAAATCCGAAGCCCTACGTATCGGAGGAATTCAATCATCACAAGGCACAGAGCATCTTGTATCGGTATCTGCTCCTGGGCGATCTACACGCGAAGGATGATTTTATGTTGGCGCTGAACAATGCTACCCTCAATCGTGAAGGGGCGTGGCATCAATGCCGCGGAGCTGGAGCAAAGCTGGCGACGCTGACAGAAGGTTATCAATTGGTCGGTGGTGATGACGCTATCATGAAGATGATGAGAAAGACAGTGACTGATGGTATCGCCCAGTCCAAGAAGGGTGGCGATTCATTCAGTCACAGCAAGGGCAGATTCATGTACGGCATCGCGACGGAGGGCTTGGTGCGATATTACTGGCTGACGAAGGATCAAGACGCCATCGATGTCATGACGACGATGAATGATTGGCTGATTGATGAAAACCTTGAGGGAGCCAGTTCTAATAGCGCAATGAGTATGGCTTTTCTATGGCGTCACACGGGCGATGCGAAATATCGCGACGCTGCCATTCGCCTGCTGAATCCCGGGGAGCTGACACGGCCTAAATCCTTTGGCCAGTCGCTGCGCAGCATGCCCTACGCGCTCTATTATTTGTCCGATGTGCAATGAATCATCAAAGGAAAACCACATGACGAAACAAGACCTCCGCCGACTGACACTAACGTTCTTAATGCTTGCTGCCACGCCGCTGATCGCACGCGCGGATCAGGCGACAAAACCAAATTTTATTATCATTTACTGTGACAACCTGGGCTACGGTGACATCGAACCCTTCGGATCGACTCTACACCACACACCCAACCTCAATCGCATGGCGCGGGAAGGTCGCAAGTTTACCCACTTCTGCGTCACCGCAGGCGTCTGCACCCCGTCGCGCGCAAGCATCATGACCGGCTGCTACGCTCAGCGCGTCGGCATGCACCTCAACGACCGCGACGGACCCGTACTGCGTCCCGTGTCGCCGTACGGGCTGAACCCCGACGAGGTCACAATTGCCGAGGTGCTCAAGCAGCAGGGCTATGCGACAGCCTTGGTAGGGAAATGGCATTTGGGGGACCAGCCGGAGTTCCTGCCGACCCGACAAGGGTTTGATTGGTTCTTTGGCGTCCCCTATTCCGACGACATGACGGAGCGCGTCTGGGAAGCCGACGGTTCGCATTGGCCTCCATTACCCCTGATGGAAAACGAAACCGTTATCGAAGCCCCCTGCGATCGAGACGGTCTCACGAAACGGTACACAGAACGGGCGATGCAGTGGATCGCCAGCCACCGAGACGAACCCTTCTTTCTGTACTTCCCACAAGCCATGCCCGGCAGCACCGCGACACCGTTCTCCAGCCCAGCGTTTCGCGGCCAGAGCAAGAATGGACCTTGGGGCGACTCGATCGAGGAACTCGACTGGTCAATTGGTGAGATGCTCGACCAACTCGTTGAACTGGGCATCGCGGAAAACACCTTCGTGATCTGGACATCGGACAACGGTGCGCCGATCAACCGCGACCCAGGCGACCTTAGCCGTGGCTCGAATCTACCGCTTCATGGTCGCGGCTACACAACTGCCGAAGGGGCATTTCGTGTGCCTACGATCGTTTGGCAGCCAGGCAAAGTGCCGGCTGGCACGGTCTGTGAAGAACTGGCAACGACGATGGACCTACTCCCCACATTCGCGAAGCTCGCCGATTGCAATCTACCGTCGGATCGCAAAATCGATGGTCATGACATCGCCGCACTGCTGTTCGGTGAAGCGAATGCCAAGACTCCCTATCAAGCCTTTTACTACTACCATCAAGATCAGTTGCAGGCCGTCCGGTCGGGGCCGTGGAAAATGTTCCTGCCCATTGTCGCCACGGCGGGACACCCGCATTTCAGCGGCAAGCAAAAGCCAACCACGCTCCTTTTCAACCTCGTCGAAGACATTGCTTGCAAACACAACGTCGCCGACCAGCATCCCGAGATCGTTGCCCGGCTCAACGCGTTGGCGGACCAAGCTAGGCAAGACCTGGGTGACAAAGGCCAGCCCGGCGAAGGCCAGCGCCCGATCGGCAAGGCCACCAGCGTCTCACCCAGAGTACTGTAGAACGGTTGTCCCAACCGTTTCCAACGTTTCAAACGTAGAACGGTTGTCCCAACCGTTTCCAACGTTTCAAACGTAGAACGGTTGTCCCAACCGTTTCAAATGTAGAACGGTTGTCCCAACCGTTTCAAACGTAGAACGGTTGTCCCAACCGTTTCCAACGCAACACTTTTAAGATCTAAACGGTTTTGGGGACGTCAATTGTATTAATAATGCATTTGAGACTTAGTTTAAGAGACGAATCGACGATCTGCGGCTACGCACCTTGGACTGCTGCGACTTGTCGTAGCTTTTAACGCGCATCTTCACCACACGCCGAGTATGACGGTGGAATACAGTTTTATCCCAAGCCAGACTGCCGCCGAACCAGTCTCCACCGTCTAAAGCCTTCCCGCTCCGTAGGCACCGCCAAAGCTACGACAAGTCGCAGCACTCCAAAGTCGGTCCACCTGCAAAACGCGTCAATAATTGATTCGACGTCCCGACAATCGTTCTACAACAGTCTAACTCAAACGGTTGAAACGGTTGAGACAACCGTTCTACAGCAGTCTGACTCAAACGGTTGAAACGGTTGGGACAACCGTTCTACAACTGTCTGACTCAAACGGTTGGGACAACCGTACTAACACAGGCGGCCAGCCAGCAAAACCCAGGTGAGGGGGCTTGGAATAGATCTCAGGCGAAGATATGCCGCGGCCGAAACATGCATTTTGGGTGGGTGTCCAGCGGAGGCCTGCGCGAACCTAGTCGGTCCAATCGTTAAACGCGCCACCTTTTCCC
>CAKQNH010000194.1 GCA_934255105.1 uncultured Pirellulaceae bacterium | reverse complement strand
GAGGAATGCGGCCGACCAGGCGTGAGGAGGTCTCCATGATTTTCTTCAAGATCAGTTGGCTAGCTGGGTTCGACGGACGGAGCCTACGGAAGTTGTCCTGTTCAATTTGAGGCAGTAGCGCAAAACCGAGCAAACCTAGCTTGGCTGCCAGACGATACTCGTACGAGCCCGCTCCGCCCAAGGCACCTTCGCAGAGTTGCATCGTGCCATCGACACGGCGACTTTGGTCCAGCAGCTCCGGTTTGACCGATTCGATAACGTCGGTTAAAAGGGCCACCGCACCCACACAAGTGCGCTCCAACAGTTCCCTTTCCGAAAACAACAGCTCGCGCTGTTTAAAAGCTGCATCCACCGCGAGCTTGATAGCTGTAATTGGACAAGGTTTGCTCAGGAAACGGAAAACCGATCCGTCGTTCACTGCGGCAATTGCTGTGTCAAAATCTTGGTTGCCCGTCAACATGAGGTAGATGCTGTGAGGGGCGATTTGCCTAGCATGCTCGATGAACTGGAGCCCGTCCATGACAGGCATTTCCATATCCGTGACGATTACGGATGTTGAATTGTCGTCCCGCAACATGTCCAGAGCAATCTCGCCCGACTCGGCTAATCGCAAGTCATAATCAAAGCGGAGGCTGCGTTCCAGAGCGCGGAGCAGACTGGCATCGTCATCAACAAACAATAGCTTCTGCATCGCAGTAGAACCTTTCTGTGGTTTCAAGATTTAGGTTGGGAGAGCTTGGCTCTGATTGCCTAGCATGCTCGTCTGTGGATGTGTAGGGTAGCCAAACTGTAAAGGTCGTGCCGACACCCACCTGCGTTTTGAAGTCTAGCTTGCCGTTATGTTGATTGACGACAATATCTCGGGTGATCGGCAAACCTTGGCCAGTTCCGCAGCCTATCCCCTTCGTGGTGAAGAAAGGATCGAACAGCCGCTCCTGGATACTTTCAGGGATTCCGCATCCGTTGTCGCTTATCTCGATGCTGACCCCCTCATCGACGACCGTGGTGCAAACGCGAATCACGCCTAACCGTCCGGCTGCGCCCTTCTCGTTGTCGCCAATCGCATCCGCCGCGTTGACGATCAAATTGAGCATTGCCTGTCCGAACTCGGCGGGGAGCGCATTCACCAGTGGGAGTGCTTCGGCCAGATCGAGATCGAGTCGAGCCACATGCTTCCAGCGACCCTTTGAGATCTGGACGGCATTGCGTATCATCGCATTGATGTCGGTAGGCACTTTGCCTTTGGTCCCAGGGTGCGACATTGCTTTCATCGCTCGTAAGATTTCGACGACGCGGTCGACTGCGATGGCGGCCTCGTCGATCGCTTCGGGTACCTGCTGACGCATATGATCAAACCTCAGACTTTCAGTCAACTGGTCGATGGCGGCTATGCGTGCTGCCCGCTTAGCGGGTGCATCGGAATGAAGCATTTCGTGGTAGCGGTCCATGATCTCACGGACGCGCTGGGAGCAGCTTTTGAGAAACTCTACATTGCTGCTAACGCATTGCATTGGCGTATTGATTTCATGTGAGATGCCGGCTGCCAAACTGCCAATAGCCTCTAGTTTCTGTGCTTGTGCAAGATGAATTTGCATCATGGCATGTTCCTCCAAACGCTGTTGGACCTGCTCTTCCAAGTGTTGCTTCTCCTCCATCAACGACACTTGCAAGCCAGCTAACGAGCGCAAATGTGCACGGCTTTGCGACACTCCCCAAATTAGGAACAACGTGACAAACGCTATCCAAGCGGAGTGCTCCATCGCGCGCCAGGGTGCTGCCGTCACGATGCCAAACACCGACTCAGGCCAAAATATGCCTCGCAACATATGGTCCAAAAGTATGATCCCAACTGCTGGAATGTAGACTTTGGCGTCGCGATAGAACGACAGGATCGCCAGCGATAAGAAGACGTGAAAATGCGACTCGATACGTCCGCCCATTAAGTGGATCAGCAAAGAAGAGAATAGCACTTGGGCAGCCGCATTGACAAAGCGATTGAGCGGGCTGCGTGGAAACCAGATGATGAGGGCCAAAGGAAGACTAATCAGAGCCGCGCCTAAGAAGACTGCGGACCAAACATGGATATGGATTGCGGGCTGGCTGCCAGCCCATGTTTGCGGAGAGATCCAGACACTGCACGCGATCGCAAACACCCACTGAGCGACTAGTAGGCTTGCGAATACGCGATCGGTTTGCGAGTACAGACCAACCAGATTTTTTTGGAACACGTCTTCGATATGCTGATGTCGAGCCTCTTTCCGGCCCTGATGTACTGTAAGCATCACTTGTCCTTCATCGATGAGCAGCGGGTACTACAACCGTAGACGGGAGCATTGTTGAGAGGAGTGGGCTCGCCGCGCAATAAGGATTCAATGATCTCGCTGCCCAGGTTGAGTCCACGATGACCCCGCGAGGGGGTAATGCCTCCTTGGAAGCAAAGCTTACCTCGTGGGTCGAACAATCGTATACCACCCGAGGTTTCAATCCCCAGCCTGGCGAGTTCTCGCCCATCGCTGTCGCCGCGAAGGGTGACTCCCGGCATGTTTTTGAGGCGAGCTACCAGCGGCAGTTCCATCCACTCTTTTTCAAATCCTTCGGGATGATAAATCAGGGCGTTGCACTTTAGAACCTTGCGATTGCGATAGAGCAACCATTCGAGCTCGTCCACCGTCGCTCGTGTGCATGGGCAGCGTGGATGCACGCCGACTAGCAGCGTCCAAGTCTCGCGCTCAAGATTCAACGAGATCGTCTGGGATGGTATACCATCCGCACCGGGAGACCGCTCGTAGACCACGAGAGTAACAAAGCCTGCAGTGACTAGAGCGATCCATACAATCAGCGCGACGCGCATCATGCCAACTCGGCCGGATCGATAGCGCACCGGCGGAGGTAAACTCCGCACCTTCCGTAGATTTTTCATTGTCGTCCTACTTGATTGGAACCACAGCCAATAGTGGCCTCAGCTAATATTTGATTGCCCAGTAACCATTGGTTACGAGGGGAACCGTCTACTAACAACTATGGAACCGTTTTCCAAGTAAGCCACGAAGTTGTCGTCGGAACGACATTGCTAAACGGGGGCTACCAGCGCTGAGCATAGCTCCTTAGGCTGGGTGACTCCACCAGTCGACGGTACAGGTCTTGGGCAATGCCGTAGCATCCACAGCTTTTCTTCATCAACTGATCGCGATTGCGAATCGTCACTTGGCCATGGGAGTAGGATATAAGTTCCAACGATTGCAAGCGGCTCAAATGCTCAGAAGCCGTCGCCCGATGAATCCCTAGCATGTTGGCAAGATTTTTATGAGTTAGCGGAAATTGGCCTCGATTGCCGTTCCGGTCCTCCCAGACAAGAAGTTTTTGACTCATACGTTGCAGCACTGTGTGATTCATGCGACACGCGGTCCGCTGGGCCATGCAGGCCATTCGGTAGAGCAAATAGCGGTCGCATAACTGCTTTGCGGCCGGACTTTGCTGGAGCATCTTAGAGAAGGTTTTCAAATCCATCTCCAGCACCCCACCCGCTTGCCTTACTACACAGCGGCCGAGCATAAAATCGCTACCCGAGATCCAGGAAACTCCAATAAAGCCTTCGCGACCTACGGTCACTAGTTCGGCACACGAATTTTCGTCCACACAATACTCAACCGAAATGATCGCGCTAGCCGGGAAGATAATGCGATCGATAACTGCCGGGTCTGCAAGGACTTCTTGTCCCACTTGGAGATGTCTCGCGGTAATGCTACCGTCAAAACTCGTCTCTGAGACTTGTCTAAGACGATTCAAAAATTCGCTCTTGAATTTTGGCAAACTGATTTCAGACATCGTTTCCCCCGCCCTTAGAGTGTTAGTGTGCGGATTCGCGCTACCTTATATCATACTGCCTATTGATCGGTCGTGGGGCACACCGCGAGAAAGCAGATGCGACGACTTTCCGCACTCTTGTATCTCCCATCCTTCGCGAGCACGTAGCGGAGCCGGGATGCGGTCGGGACGAACGTCAACCAGCGGCCCATACGCACTGGGAAGCGGAGCGGTAGCACTTATAATCGTATGCTTCGTTCTGCCGTAACGGCGCGGTGCTTGTTACGAGCCTACAAATTGCGAGCCTACGACCTTTCGCTGGTTTTGAAGTCGATTGATTATGCCAATAGCTATAGATTTACGAAGCGACACCGTCACCAAGCCTTGTCCGGCCATGCGCGCGGCGATGGCGGCAGCCGAGGTGGGGGACGACGTTATCGGCAGCGATCCCACCGTCGAAAGGCTGCAGGAACTTGTGGCGGACTTGTTGGGCAAGGAGGCCGCGTTGTTCATGCCGAGCGGTTCGATGACAAATCAAGTGGCTATTCGCCTGCATTGTGGGCGGGGCGACGAATTTTTATGCGAGGCGGACTGCCATGTCTACAACTACGAACAGGCTGCGTTTGCGCAGCTCAGTGGTGTCTGCGCGCGAACGGTCCAAGGCGAACATGGCGTCCTTCGTCCTCAGCAGCTACATGGCATGGTTCGGCCGATAGGCGACCACTTGGTCCGCACGGCACTCGTCTGTTTGGAGAACACTCACAATCGTGGTGGTGGGACGATCCAACCCCTCGAACACGTCGCAGCCATTTGCGATTGGGCCAAGCAGAACTCGCTGGCCGCTCACCTGGATGGCGCCAGGCTGTTTAACGCAGCGGTCGAATCGGGCGTTGATTTGAAGCGTTGGGGCCAAGGCTTCGATTCGGTCAGCGTCTGCTTTTCGAAAGGCCTTGGGGCACCGGTGGGGTCGGCATTGGCCGGTTCACGCGATTTCATTCGCGCAGCCCGCCGAGCTCGCAAGTTATTTGGCGGCGGGATGCGGCAGGCGGGCATCATCGCAGCGGGCGCACTTTACGCCCTGGAGCACAACATCGCACGACTGAGCGAGGATCATCAGCACGCGCGACTGCTGGCCGAAGCGATCGCGCGCGCTCCCAACCTACATCTCGACCCAGCACCTCAAACGAACATCGTGGTCGTCCGTCTCGCTCCCGACTTGGGGACATCGAGCGAGTTTACGGCAAAGTTGCTTGAGCGCGGCGTTGGCGCACTCCCTTTCGGGCCACAGCATTTCCGATTGGTGACACACTTAGACGTGAATCGAAAGCAAATCCAGCAAGCCTCAGAAATTATCGAGCAGCTCGCTGGGGAGATGCGTGCCGGCGCTAGCTCGTCTTCTTGAATTTGCATTGTCGTCGGTGGGCCGTCTAACTGTCCCAAGATCGATCGCCAACCGTTGTTCAGCAGGAATTGACGCACCTGGGATTTATTGCTTTGCAATCCCGCCAACGCTACAATGGGGTGATGGAGAATCAAAATGAACATGGACACTGATGCCATTTTGGCACTGCCAAATGACGAAAAACTAGAATTGATCGGCTTGCTTTGGGACAACCTTTCGGAATCAGAGGTCGTTTTGCCCGAGGCGGTGGAGCACGAGGCAGTACTCCGGCGAGACGAGATGCTTGCGGACCCGACATTGGGTCTATCCCATGATGAGGTTTGGGCCAAGATTGCTAACCGCAATGGCTAGTCAACTTCGGTATCATCCACTCTTTGATTGCGATGTGATCGATGCTAGGTATCTATTACGACCGGATTGATCGCTTTCCGTACTACTTGCTGTTCAATCTCTCCGATCGCGAGATTCTGATGCTTGGCGTACTGCATACTTCACGCTCGGTTCCCAAATGGCTCAAGACTCGCGGATAGTAAAGAAAATTTACTGGAGTTCGGGACTAGTTGCTTTCCAGCGATGGATTTCTTTTGGCGAATTCGGTTGTTCTCAGCGTTGGAATTTGACCCTTTGCGGACGCTGCGCCGATGGCATGGCAAAGCAGAGGTTGGAAGTCATATCGCCTCCGTGGCGATGATATTACTCGCCTTCCCTTAAAACCAGCAAACAATCCAAAGCACTCAAAACCAAATGTGTGGCATCGCCGGCATATTGAATATCGATCGTAGTTCGGCGGCACCTGCCGACGTGCTGGAACGAATGCTGCTCTCCATCTTCCACCGTGGCCCCGACGAAGATGGACGGCTGGTCGATAGCGAACTCGCCATGGGTATGCGTCGTCTGAGCATTATTGATCTACTTGACGGCCAGCAGCCGATGTTTGATGAAAGCGGCCGCTACGCTGTTGTTTTCAACGGTGAGATTTACAACTATCGCGAATTGCAGCAGGAGTTGCTATCCCGCGGCCATCGGCTCAAGACCAACAGCGACACCGAGGTCATCGTTCACTTGTACGAAGAGTTCGGGCCTGAATGTCTGAAGCACCTGCGCGGTATGTTTGGCATCGCCGTGTGGGATAAACGCGACAGGACGCTGTTTATCGCCCGCGATCGAATGGGGATCAAGCCGCTCTACTACACCATCAAGAATGGCAGTTTCATCTTCGGCTCGGAGATCAAGGCGCTACTCGCGCATCCCGCCGTGAAAGCGTCGCTGGATCTACAGGGTTTGTCCAACTATTTGTCGCTCAAGTACGTCCCGGCACCGGGCACGCTCTTTGAAGACATCCACTCGCTGCCACCTGGCCATTACCTGTGGGTCAAAGATGGACGCATAGAGATAAAGCGCTATTGGGATATTTCGTATGCAAAAGCTGACAGTCCGAAAAGCGAGGCCGAGTATATCGACGAAGCGACTGAGCTCATTCGCGATTCAGTGCGGCTGAGGCTGCGCAGCGACGTTCCGTTCGGCGCGTTTCTGAGCGGTGGAGTCGACTCGAGCACCATCGTGGCACTGATGGCCGAACAGTTGAGCGAACCGGTGAAGACGTTCTCAGTCGGTTTTGGTGAGGGAGACGAACTACCCTACGCCAAATTGGTCGCCGATCGCTTTGGCTGCGACCATCACACGCTCAACATCACCGCTGCCGACTTCATAAAACATGCCGAAACGGTGCTGTGGCACATGGACCAGCCCATCGCCGATCAAGCCACGGTGGCGACACTGATGGTCGCCAAACTGGCTCGCCAGCATGTGAAGATGGTGCTCACCGGGGAGGGGGGCGATGAACTGTTCGCTGGCTACGCTCGCTACGCGGGCGAACGCTGGTCCCCCTGGACGCGTTGGCTGCCCAGTTTCGCCAGCCACTTGATCCGCAGTGGCGCGCGGCGACTGCCGGGCATGCGACGAGGCAAGCTGGCACTGCATGCGTTGACCACAGCTAACGAAGCTGAACGCTATGCCAATTGGTTCCCGATGTTCAATGACGAGACCAAACGCCAAGTTCTTACCGAACGCATGGACGCTTATCGCGCAGGGGCGGGCGCTCTGTTTGCGCAGCATCTGGCCAATTGCGACTCGCGGGAACCACTGGATCGCATGTTGTATGTCGACAGCAAGCTGTGGCTGCCAGACTTCCTGTTGTTGCGCGGTGATAAATTGACCATGGCCAATTCGCTCGAAGCGCGGCTGCCGTTGCTCGACCACCGGCTGGTCGAATTTGCAGCGGCTCTGCCGACCAAGTTCAAATTGCACAAGGGAGATCGCAAGTATTTGCTCAAACGAGTCGCCGAGCGGTTGTTGCCCCGCGAGATCATCTATCGCAAGAAGCAGGGCTTCCCCATCCCCATCGATCGCTGGCTGCGCAATGAAGCTCGCCCGCTGATGCGCGACATGCTCAGCTCAGATAGCCTGCGTCGACGCGGTCTATTCAATCCGGCTTTTGTCGAGCGGTTGATGCAGCAACATGAATCGGGCTTTGCCGACAACACGACCGAGCTGTGGGGC
>CAKQNH010000193.1 GCA_934255105.1 uncultured Pirellulaceae bacterium | reverse complement strand
TCGACAAGACGCATCGCACGTGGCAGTCGCATTTGGTCTCCTATGGAGGAACATGTGGTATCGACCTCGATTCAGTATGTGTAGACCTCGACGGAGACGGCGATATCGATATCCTCGCACCCTCGCGCGCAGGATTGCATTGGTTGGAAAACCTGCGCATGGCTGACGACGCGGCGAGTCGAAGTCAGCGAGCCAGTGCAGAGCTCAGCACTGCGCGACAAGCGCCGAGCGAACCGCTGCACGGCGACTTCCGAACGCTTGTCATTGACGGCCAGACCGTACCGCTTGCCACCCCTCGTGATCATGGTTTTCGCCGCCAACAGATCTTGCGTCAGATGGAACAAGTCATGGGAGCGCTGCCGAATTCTGTCACGCGCGCTCCGCTCGACGTGCGCATCGAGCGTATTGAAGATACCGAGCACTACTGGCGAGTGAAACTAACGTATGTAGCGGAGGCAGCCCTGGCCGGTGCAGCAGAGGGCAGTCCACTCGATCGCGTGCCAGCTTATTTGCTGGTTCCGCATCAATCTGCAGAACCGCTACCGGCTATGTTATGTCTGCATCAAACCGACTTCGAATTTGGCAAAGGAGGCGTATGCGGTCTGGGAGGCCGCGCCACGCTGCACTATGCCCACGAACTGGCGGAAGCGGGCTATGTTTGCTTAGCACCCGACTACCCCGGATTTGCCGACTACGAGTACGATTTTGCCACAGATGGCAAGGGTTATGACAGTGGCACGATGAAAGCCATTTGGAATAATCTACGCGCTGTCGATTTGTTAGAGGCACTCCCCTGTGTCAACCGCGATCGGATTGGTGCTATTGGACATTCGCTCGGAGGCCACAACGCACTGTATACGGCCGCTTTCGACCAACGCATTCGTTGCATCATAACCAGTTGTGGTTTCAATGCGTTTGCCGATTACTACGGAGGCGATTTGAAGGGCTGGAGCAGCGCTCGCTACATGCCTCGCATCGCCAGCGAGTATGGTTCGGTTGCAGCCCAGATGCCGTTTGATTTTCCAGAAGTGTTAGCCGCCATCGCCCCTCGCCCGCTATTTGTCAATGCACCTCTACACGACGAGAATTTCGCTGTCGCTGGAGTACGCAAGTGCGAAGCGGCACTGCGTCCGCTGCTCGAGCTGTTTGGCAAGTCGACTAGTACGCGATTTGCCTATCCCGACGCTCAGCATGATTTCCCAGATGACATCCGCGCCGAAGCCTATGCATGGTTGAAAGACGCGCTTTAGCTCCGATTATTCACAGGATGCAGCGTTTTCTGCGTCGGAACCACTCTCGTTCTGGCACATTGCCGTCAATTTCGACACTTCTCGCTGAACGCCACCGACAGTCTCGATTTTTCGTACTCGTACTCAATGAAATGGTACTCGTACTCCTACTCGATTCGCATGGGGCATCGAGTAGGAGTACGAGTACAGCGGAGTACGAGTGCGAAAAGGCAAGCAAAGGTGAGCGTGCTGCTGATTTAGCTCGACGAATATGGTGGCGTTCAGCGAGAAGTATCTCGATTCTTCCGCACAATGTTCTTGCATGACACCTCCATCAAAGTTCTTTGTCCCCCGGTATACCGGTAGAGGCCATACACTGTCTTTGGCTTAAAAAAGCCCAAAGGATTTAGAATTTGCCGTCAAACGGGAGGTTTACGAGCTAAATTACCTGTAGATTAATAGTGTCGTCCTCCGGCCAGAGCTGAACTCAATCCAGGGAGGAATGCTCACCAGAACATTGAGAAGCCGTACGAGTACAACAAATTTCGGCGGAGCCGGACCTTCCTTGCACGGATGCGATGTATTCAACTCAAAGAGATAACGCACTATGCGATGGACAACGGCGATGGCTTTGGTCGTACTCACGACGCACGTTCAATGGGGGCTGGGTCAAGAAGCCAAGCCAAAAGCCACAGATCAACAGGTAGAAACAGTTGCGGAACTGTCGCCGGAACTGGCTTTGATTCAAGTTCAATCGGAAGCGTTTATGGACGCTTTCAACAAGCATGATGCTCAGGCGGTGGCAGCCCTGTGGACCAAGGATGCAGAGTATATTGATGATTCGGGCGAAGTGCATGCTGGCCGCGATGCGATCGAGCAAGTCTACGCTGATTTCTTTGCCGAGCATCCGGACGCAACGATCCGAATTGTCATCGACTCACTTCGCTTGCTCAGTGAAACGTCGGCGATCGAGGACGGCCGGGCGCTGGTTGAACCGCCCCCAGCGGGTTCATTAGGGGTCAGCAAGTATACCGGCGTCCACGTTAAAGTTGACGGCAAGTGGCAAATGGCATCGGTGCGCGACACTTGGATTGACACGCCTGCGACTCGCGAGAGCACGGCGGATCTGGGTTGGCTTATCGGAGCCTGGACTGCCGAAGAGCATGGTGTTCGTTTTGATTCGGTTTGCCGCTGGGTCGCCAACGGGAACTTCGTCGAGAGGACTCATACGACTACGCAGATCGATGGCACGACCAGCAGCGGTGTGCAGATCATTGGCTGGAATCCAGCCGAGAGTCGCGTGCAGTCGTGGAGCTTCAGTCCAGATGGAGGTCACGCGGTCGGCATTTGGATGATGACGCCAACGGGCTGGGCAGCTCAGTCTCGGGGCGTTACGGGGGAGGGGACTCTAACGACTTCAATCAACCAGCTCAGGCGACTCGACGACAATGCGTACGCTTGGCAGTCAATTGAGCGCACTGCCGATGGCATCCCGCTGCCCGACACCGACGAAGTAGTCATCAAGCGTGTCCCTGCCGAAACAAAGTAGCCCGGCCGTCCCCAACCGTTTCCGACCACCAACGTAGAACGGTTGTCCCCAACCGTTTCCAAACGCCAACGTAGAACGGCTGTCCCAGCCGTTTCCACAAAATCATAGTAGAACGGTTGTCCCCAACCGTTTCAACAACAGCTCGTTTGAACTCACCCATGCAACAGTACAAACAAAAAGGCCAGCTCATGTGTCGCATACGCATTCTAAGCATTCTAGCGATCGGTTCCATATTGTGTCTTCCGCTGGATGATAGCTGGGGACGTGGCCGCGGCGGTGGTGGCCGCAGCATGGGCGGCGGTGGCTTCAGCGGTGGTGGGCATAGCATGGGCGGCGGTGGGTTCAATGGAGCCGGACGCAGCATGGGCGGTGGCGGATTCAGCGGTGCCGGCCGTAGCATGGGCGGTGGCGAATTCGGTGGTGCACGCAGCACGGGCGGTGGCGGATTCAACGGAGCCGGACGCAGTCCGGGAAACAACGGATTCAGCAGCGGCGCGGGACGAGCGCAAGGTAGCCGCAGCCCTGAAGCATTTGGCGGAAATCGCACGGCTTTGGGCGGCAATGCGGGGCAAGCCCGCGATCGCGATGCTCGTGGCGGTGCAGGCCTAAGCGAACAGCGCGGGGGCGGTGGCAATGCCGGCGTCGCTGGTCGCGGCGGACAATTCGATAACAGCAATCGCTACTCCGCAGCCAGCCGTAGCCAACTCGATGGTTTCCTTGGCCTGCCTGGTGACGGCGGCTTGAGCGGTTTGAGCGGAACGCACAGCTCCGGCGGCGCTCAAAGAACAACGGGCGATAACTTTGATGTCAATCGTGGTACCGCCGAAGGTGCCAACGGTGGCCAAGCCGCCGGGATTTCGGTAACTGGTCCAGGGGGCAATACCAGAGCAGCGGCCGTTGGCGTCGGTGCGGATGGTGGCGTAGCCAGAGTTGGCGGTGTTCAAGGTGCCAATGGAGCTCAGGCAGTACGCGGTGCGGCCGTTGGACCCGATGGTGGAGTCGCCGCTGGAAGTGCCGCGCGCGGGCCTAACGGTGGCGCGGCTGCACGCGGTGTTCGCGTGGGTCCCGATGGCGGAGTAGTCGCACGAGGTGCAGCAGTCGGTCCCGATGGCGCAGCCGCAGCGCGCGGTGTGGCCGTCGGCCCAAATGGCGGAGTCGCCGCCGGATACGCTCGCATGTCACCGGCCGGCCGCTACACCAGCGGCGTGGCTGTGCGCAGCAACTACAACCACTGGGATATGTATGGCCCTGGTTGGTATACCAATCATCCTGGTGCTTGGTTCGCAGCCGGCATGACGGCCAATGCGATTTGGCAAACAGCTACTTGGAATTCCGTCGGTGCGTGGATGGCATATCCCGCTGTACAACCGACTTATTACGACTACGGCAATAACGTCGCCTACCAGGACGGCAGCGTTTACGTGGACGGCGAAAATGTTGGAACGTCGCAGCAGTACTATGAGCAGGCGAGCCAGATCGCCCAGGCCGGGGCGCAGGCCGATGTGGCGAATACGACCGATGCATCCGACACGACCGATGCATCCGCAGAGGGCGAGTGGTTGCCGCTGGGTGTGTTCGCCTTAACCGAGGCAGGCGGAACGAAGTCGAACGTCTCCATCCAACTGGCGGTGAACAAGCAGGGGATCATTCGCGGCAATTACACCGATACTGAAACTGGCAAAACACAGGTGGTGCAGGGGTCCGTCGATAAGCAGACTCAGCGAGTAGCCTTCAGCGTCGGCGACAACGCGTCGAATCTAATCGAAACCGGACTATACAATCTGACCAAAGACGAAGCACCCGCATTGGTTCATATTGGTCAGGATAAGACGGAGCAGTGGTTGTTGGTGCGACTCAACAAACCGGACGCAGGTACGAGCAACGCAAGCTGATCCAATTGGGGATCGAGACTTCTCGCTGCAGCGGTTGAACCGTAAGAGCGGGGAAGCAAGTCCCCCCAACTCAATCTTCTCCACTGGCGGCGGGTCAGCAGCCCGGCTGACACCGGGCGAAGGAGCTTGTCGCCGCTGAGTGTCTTGAATCTGAAATAATACGAATTCGCTTTTGAACCACGCGGGCCAGGTCACTTAACCATGAAATCAAAAAATTGTGCCATTTCCATAGCGATTCTCGCTGCCTTTGCAGCTACATCGATTGCCTATGGGCAGACCGAAAGGTCGTACAGGATGACCACGGAGATCCCGGCAGAGATCACCACTCCCGATACCGTGGATTCCCGCATCGGCAGCCTGGAATTCAACGATGGCTTCCCGACCGACGAGACGGTGCAGAAGGTCTATGACAACCTGGCCTTCCAGCGTGGCGTGCAAACCTTTCTTGCCGCAATGCCAGGCGGTTCGGCCGAAGCCTTCCGTCAGGGCCTCGCCAGTATCGGCGTGAACGATAACCAGTCGGTGGCGATCTTTGAGGACTTAATGGATTCCAGGTCGCTGTTCCTGACGGGCAATACCGAAAGCATCTACAGCTTGGCGTGGGTGGACCTGAAGGACGGCCCGCTCGTCTTCGAAGTGCCGCCGGACGTGCTGGGGTTCATCGACGACCACTGGTTCCAGTATGTGACGGATTTCGGTCGCGTGGGCCCCGATAAGGGCCACGGGGGCAAGTATCTGCTACTGCCGCCCGGCTTCGAGGGGGATGTACCAAAAGGCTATTTCATCTGTCGTTCCAAGACCTACGGCAACCTGCTTTTTTGGCGCGGTTTCGCCAAAGATGGCAGCACCAAGCCGGCCGTGGAGGAGATCAAGAAGTATGCCAAGGTCTATCGCTTGAAAGACGCTGGCAGTCCGCCAACGATGAAGTTTGTCAACGCGTCTGGCAAGGTCTTTAATACCATCGGCGCCAATACGTACAAATTCTACGAGGACATCGACAAGGTCGTGCAGCACGAGCCGAACGAGGCCTTCAGTCCACAGGTTCTAGGCCAACTGGCCGCGCTGGGCATCGAGAAGGGTAAGGCGTTCCAGCCCGACGCGCGGATGAAGAAGATCCTTAGCGAAGCCGCGGCGGTCGGCAATGCCACCGCCCGCACCCTGGTCTTTAAGTACCCAGACAAGCGGGTCTATTACTATCCCGATAGCGCCTGGTTTACGGGATTTATGGGCGGCAACTATGAGTTTCAGTCCCAGCCGGGAGTGGATAACACCGACGCCATGGTCCACTTCATCTACTACGCCACCGGCATCACGCCCGCGATGGCGCTCAAGCTGATCGGCAAGGGCTCGCAGTATGCGGCTGCGGTGACCGATTCCAACGGCGAGCGACTGGACGGCAACAAGACCTACAAGCTGCACCTGCCGCCGAATATCCCAGCCAGAGACTTCTGGTCATTCACAGTCTACGACAACCAGACCCGCTCGATGCTGCAGACCGACCAGCCCTCTCCGAGCATCGGCAATGAGAAAGAGGGAGTCGTCGCGAACTCCGATGGCTCGGTCGATGTCTGGTTCGGCCCAACCGCGCCCCAGGGGCACGAGTCCAACTGGGTACAGACCGTGCCCAGCAAAGGCTGGAACGTAGTCATGCGGCTCTACGGGCCAGAAGAAGCGTGGTTCGACAAGACCTGGCGGCCTGGTGAGATCGAACCAGTAAAATGACTTCCAGCGCCGTCGTGCGACGCGCGTTGGCTCACTCGATCCGGCCCGCGAATTCAGTGCTCTATATTGTCTCCACATGATCATGATGAAACACAAACCGACAGGATTAACGATGAAACACAAACAACCACGACTGACCACTGCGCTGCTCGTTGCCTTGACCGCTACGACGACTGCCCATGCGCAGACCGAAAAGAAATACAAGATGACCACTCCCATACCGGCTGAGATAACCACTCCGGATATCGTGGAAAGCCGCATCGGCGCCCTCGCGTTCAACGACGGTTTCCCGACTGACGAGACCGTGCAGAAGGTGTATGACAACCTCGCCTTCCAGCGTGGCGTGGATGTCTTCCTGAGCGCGACGCCGGGCGGTTCGACCGAGGGCATGCGCCAAGGACTCGCCAGTATTGGCGTGGACAATAACCAGACGGTAGCGTTGACCGAAGATCTAATGGATTCTAAGTCGCTGTTCCTGACCGCCAATTCCGAAAGCATCTACAGTGTGATGTGGGTGGATGTCAAGGATGGGCCGGTCGTGCTGGAGACGCCGCCAGATGTGCTCGGCGTTATCGATGACCACTGGTTCCAGTACGTGGCGGATTTCGGACGGGTAGGTCCCGATAAGGGGCAGGGGGGCAAGTATCTGCTGCTGCCGCCTGGCTATGAGGGCGAAGTGCCCGAAGGCTATTTCATTTGCCGTGCCAAGACCTACGGTAACTTGGTGTTTTGGCGCGGCTTCCTCAAGGACGGCAGCACGAAACCTGCCGTGGAAGCGACCAAGAAGCACGCCCGAATTTATAGCTTGAAGGATGCCGACAATCCGCCGCCGATGAAGTTCATCAATATTTCCGGCAAGGTCTTCAATACCATCGGTGCAAATACTTACAAGTTCTACGAGGACATCAACCACATCGTCCAATACGAACCCAACGCAGCCTTCAGCCCGGACGTCCTGGGCAAGCTGGCCGCCCTGGGCATCGAGAAGGGGAAGCCGTTCAACCCCGATGCGAGAATGAAGAAGATCCTCACCGAAGCTGCGGCGGTCGGCAATGCGACCGCCCGCGCGCTGGTCTTCAAGTATCCCGACGAGAACGTGGCTTACTATCCGGGTAGCGCCTGGTTCCAGGGCTTCGTTGGCGGTGACTACAAGTTCCAGTCCCAGCCAGGCGTGGACAATACCGATGCCATGGTCCATTTCCTGTATTACGCTACCGGCGTGACCCCGGCGATGTCGTTGGAGTTGGTCGGTAAGGGTTCGCAATACGCGATCGCAGTCACCGATGCCAAGGGCCAGCCGCTGGATGGCAGCCAGACCTACAAGGTACACCTGCCGCCCAACATCCCGGCTAACAATTTCTGGTCCTTCGTCGTCTACGACAACCAGACCCGATCGATGCTGCAGACCGACCAGCGTTTTCCGAGCATCGGCAATCAAACAGAGGGGATCGTGTCGAACCCTGA
>CAKQNH010000192.1 GCA_934255105.1 uncultured Pirellulaceae bacterium | reverse complement strand
AAAAGCTACGACAAGTCGCAGCAGTCCAAAGAGCGTAACCGCAGATCGCCGATTCGTCTCTCAGACTAAGCCTCAAATGTGTCACTAATACAATCGACTTCCCAAGCGTCAAGCCACAATGAGCCACATCAATCGACCGCTGGCAGCGGCAAGCCTTCGATGTATTGCCCATGTAGCATGTGCAGTTGCAATGTATGATTCAGAAGAATGTCGTTTCGCCGCGATACGGTACTGTCGCTTTCCTGCCAAGCCTGTTCGACAAAATCATGAAACTTGCCCGGGTCGATTAAGCCGACCGACGACATGCGGTCCTGCGTTAGCCAGTGATCGATCATTTCTTGAATGGCATCGCGCTTGAATGGGTCAGTGTGCGCAGGGGGGGCCATGAAGGCGAACTTCTTGCGTTCATAAAGCTCGCTGGGCAAGATGTTGACCATGGCTTCTCTCAAGACCCATTTCTCAATGCCATTGCGAATCCGAATGTCCGGAGGAATGGTCACCGCAAATTCTGCCACATGATGATCCAGAAAGGCTGGTCTGGCCTCCATGCTGTTAGCCATGTCCATGCGATCGCCCCCCCAAGTCAAAATCTGACCTTCGAGCATCGTCTTGCACCACGTGTACTGAGAAATGTCCAAGCGGTGTCGACCACGTACCTGCGCCGGATCAATAGCCTGTGCAACTTCGCCGACCGGATCGTACTCGGACAGTAGGTCGGTCATCTCCTCAGACAGCAACGGTTTGACTCGCTCAAGCGTCAACATCCAAGGCTGAATCCACGAGGGGGTGAAGCCACACAAGTCTTGCCAGGCGGGATGCTGCAACTCTTGCTCGGCCATAATTGCGCCCGCAAAGATGCCATCGTCCCCCTCTGGGCCTAGCCAGTCGCGTTTGAAAAACGGGTAACCACCGAACAGTTCGTCCGAGCCCTCTCCGGTAATGACCGCCTTGTAGTTGCACGCCCGCACTCGCCTACTCATGTGCCACTTGGCGACGGCCAGCGTATTGTAAAACGTCCGTTCAGCGTGCCACGTCGCCCGTTCAAAGGCGGGTCCATACAACTCTTTTTCCGTCAGCAGCATCAGTTCTTGTTCAGCCCCGCAGCGCTGAGCCATTAGTTTTGCAATGTGCGATTCGTCGTACTCGGCGTTGTCAAAGGCAATTGTGAAGGCTTTGATCGGCGACTGTTGCAGTGTGGTTGCCAGTCCCAGGATCGAGCAACTGTCGATGCCGCCCGATAGATAGCAGCCGACGGACACATCGGCTTCCAATCGCGTGGCCACGGCGTCGATCAACCGCTCTTGAACGCCTTGAACATACGCAGCGGGATCTGCACCGGTCTCATGCGAATCGGGGAACTCCAGGTCCCACCAGCGTTTGAGAGTCGTTTCCAAACGATCGCCGCGTTGTTGGACTATCAACATGTGCCCCGGCAATAATGCATTTACACCTTGAAAGGCCGTTGAACCAGGGACCATGACTTGCATCATTTGATGGATGGCAGCTCGTGGACACAGTTTGGCATCAACGCCGGGATGCGGCAGAATCGACTTGACCTCTGACCCCCACACGATCCCCCCATCGATGGATGCAAAGTAAAGCGGTTTGACGCCAAAGCGATCGCTAATCAATATCAACCTCTTTTCTCGGTCATCATACAGAACGATTGCAAACTCGCCGCGCAATTGTTCGACAAATTGCAAACCGTGTTTTAAGTACAGCGGCAACGTGATCGCACTATCGCTCTTGCCACTGCAGGGCATCGCCGCGCATGCCAGAGTCGTGCGGATTCGCTTATAGTCGTACAGTTCGCCATTCACCGTGACCGCGTAATCGCCGTCGGTGGTCTCGATGGGTTGATGCCCATGGCTCAAGCCGACAATGGATAGTCGCGTGTGTCCCAGCGCGAGGCCTTGATCGAGATACAGGCGACTGCCGCGCTCATCTGGTCCACGATGCTCGAGCATATCGAGCATTCGATCGAGCGTGGAGCGCATCTCGCGTTCATTGGTCTTGGATGGGTTCCAGAATCCTGTGATGCCACACATGGGTTAAATTGCCGTGAAAGTTGATGGTGTTGGTGACTTCGTTAAACCGCGTGGGCAGCGCCCCGCGCGTCGAACACTTTCGTTAAACCGCGTGGGCTGGCGCTCCGGCGCGTCCACGCTCAGTGGCGCGCGGCCCGCTGGGCACGCGGTTTAGCGACCGTGCCCGCAGCGTTTTGCATGAGCTCTTTGTGTTTCAAAAACCAAGAACTGCCCCCATGCCCCGCTTCGTGCACTCATGAGAAATCTACGCTAAAGATCGCTGAGCTGATCGAGCCGATCGAGCACCGAGATCAACAGTGCCTGGCGGACGAAGACTGCCCCAGCGGCCTGGGCGAAATACAGATTGTGCTGCGTCCGGTCCAAGTCTTCGGACAGTTCGTCGTTGCGAGCTAGTGGATGCAAGACGACCGCATCGGCTTTCATAGAACTAGCCTTCTCGAGCTTGTAGCGTCCGTCGAGATTTCGATAGCTGTCGCCCAGGAACGCGATCGAATTGACGTAGATCACGTCCAACTGCGAGATGACTTGCTGCACGTCGTTAGTGATTTCGATGGGGATCGGCGAGTCCTCGATGGGCCCAGTCAGGTCCAATCCGACTGGATCCGCCATCTCGGAAACCACGGTGATCTTGGAGATCGAATTGGAGAACAGCAGCGCCAGCCCCAAGAAACTCTTGACCGCACGCATGGAGCCTGGCGTACCAATGATCCCCAAATGAATCTTCCGATCTGGCGGGCAATCGTCGTTGCTCAACTCCGGGCGCCATTTGAGCAGCGTATACCAATCGATCAACGCTTGGGTAGGATGATGCCCGCTGCCATTGCCCGCATTGATCAGTGGCCGCTCCAGGTTTTTCTGGATTTGCGCCAGCGAATCTGTATCGGGGTGGCGCAGGATCACCACGTCACCATAGGTATTGAACATCTCGCCAATGTCCGCCAGCGATTCTCCCTTGGCAATGCCCGTCACTTGCCCATCGGGCACGGACAGAACCTTGCCATCCAAACGCATTACTGCGCTCTCGAACGACAAACGCGTTCGCGTGCTGGGTTCAAAGAAGGCAGTGATCGCGATCTTGCCGTCGAGCGGCTTGTCCATCTCGACATTGCGCAGTTCCAGCCTCGCAGCTAACTGGGCGATTGCCACCACGCAGCGGCGGTCAAATTGCCGCGGATGCAGGATGGACTGGCCTGCCAGTTCTTGTAAGGCATCGCGGTCGAGTCCCTCATCGGGTTCGCGACCGTCGAGACATAGCAAACGGTGCGGATCCAGGCGACGGCCTTTGGAATTCACCGCTCTTTCATTCAGTGCGATAGTGATTGAGTCTGTTTTATTCATGGCTGGGTCGTTACCAGATTTGATTGGATCGTTTGTCAATTAACAGGAAGATCAATAGCGTTAGTGCGCCCACGCCACAAAGCGCGAGGCCGCCGTAGATTAGGATTTGTAAAAGCCAGACGGGGAACACAAGGGTCATATGGCCACCGATGTTTCGCTGAGTTTGGCGAATTGAAAATTGGTGGGAGCGAGCCATGTCACCAAACCGAAAACGATTCCCGAGGCCGTGGCCCCGACCAGTGAGGCGACGAACCAGCCGATCGCAAAATATGCGATTAGCCCAATCGCACAGCCCGCGATCATCGATGCACCGGCGGCCAAGGGACCCGGTCGCCGGAAATACAGTCCGCCAACGATCGGCCAGATGCAGCTTCCCACCAATGGTCCAGCAAAGAACAAGACGGTCGCCAGCGTGCCAATGTTCGGCCATGCCACCCCCCAAGCTAAAACCCCCAAGCCGACGATGCAGAACATCGATAGCTTGCGTTTGACTGCATCGGGTAGATCACGACGCGCGCCGCGCTCCAAAATATCGTTGACGATCAAGTCCGAGGTGGCGGCTAAGAGGCTGTCGATACTGGATGCTAGCGAACAGAATACGATCACAAACACCAGCAGTGCTCCGCCGGTGCCCAGCAAGGTGGCCGCGACCAATGGACCCGCGGTGTCGGGCTGGCTGATCCCGATCCCCAGAGCTGGCGTGGCGAGCCCCAGGAAGCCGGCCACGATTGGGACTGGCAACCACAATACGCCACCCAGAGCGTAGGCCTTGGGACCAACTCCCTCGCGCATCGCAAATGCACGACTCCACCAAACATTGCTGTGGAAAATCTCACCCAAGCCAAACAGCAGGTTGTTGAACAGTGCCATCAGCGCGGCCGGAAACACCACGGCCAACAGCATCGGTCGCTGGGTGGTCAGCTTGTCATGCACTTGCACGATATCGACATGGGTCAAAATGGCCAGCGCGACAACCACTAGACCGACCAGAATGATTAAGCTTTGAATGAAATCGGTTCCAATCACTGCGTACATCCCGCCGAATAGCGTATATAGAACGCACACGCCGACCACGACGCTCATCCCAATCTCGTACGGTACGCCCGACAACATATTGAGCAGTTTGCCACCTGCCATGGCCATCGAGACCAGCCAGGTCAATGCATAGAACAGGGAGATGATTAAGAACGGGATCGAACCGAGTCGGCCATAGCGCCGGCGCACGAATTCGACCGCCGTGTAGCCGCTCGGCATCAGTTGCCGAATGCGACCACTCATGGGCGCGAAGGCGAACAAACCGAAACTGGCCGTTGAATAGGCCAGCGCGCCCCAAATACCCAACTGCAGTGCAAACTGTGGTGCCAGCATGGTCGTATTGGATGTGATCCAGGTAGCGACCGCTGTCGCTGTCGCAAGCGCCAAACCTACGTTGCGCCCCGCCACCGCATACCCGTCATAGGATTTTGCGCGCCTTCCCCACCACAGTCCCAGTCCAATCCAGATCACGCTGAAGACAGCCAGCAACGTGTAGCCGGCACCAGGACTGAGGATCGTGCCGTTTGCGATCAATAATGGCGGCAAGCAGTTTGTCATTTGCATTCTCCGCTTAGAGACCTGGGCAAGGTTGGCTGGGAGCGAGTCTGCAAGGCTCCTTTGACGATCAATCCCACAACGACTAAAAACACCACCAAGCCACAAGTGAGTAGCCCTAGAGCCAGACGCAGCGACCAATGCTTGACTTCGATCACGACGGGGATTGCGGAAGTGGCAATCACTTGACCCCGTATATCCAACGCCTCCACGTGGTATTCGTAAGTGCCGTCGGCAAGTCCCGAAACAAACGCTTTGGCCAGCGGGCCTCGATAGACCGCGTGGCCATCGGCGGCCGTCAACTGATACTCGGCGGCACTAGGGCAAGCATTCCAGCTCAGGGTGAAATATCCCTCGCGCACATCATCCAGGTCGGTCTCGCTGAACTGCAGCTTGTCGACTCCAACTGCGGAAGAAGCGTGTAGCAGCCAGAGCGATATAAAAAAAGCGATGCGCAGGGAGCTGCTCCACGGTCGCCAGGTATCCACTCGCCAGCGGCCGGCTACCGGGCGACGGTAGTTCCTCTCACCGCGATTAGCTCCTGTGGCGGATTCTTCCAATTGCTTTACTTGGCTAATTGAAATGCTGCAGGGCATCAGTCGGTTCCGCTCTCTGAAGGTAGCGCTGCCGTCTTTCCATGTTGGTTCTCCACGCGTACCCCATCGTCCACATGCACCTCATTGAGCAGTGCCTTCACGAGCCCCCAGCACGCGATGATGAGAATGATGGTAAACGGCAGGGCAGCAGTCACTGCGGCGGCTTGCAGGGCCCTCAGCCCACCGGCGAACAATAACGCCGCCGCCACAGCGCCCTCCATCAGTGCCCAGAACAAACGCGTGCCCACTGGCGGGTTGGGGTTGCCACCCGAAGCGATGATATCGATCACCATCGATGCCGAATCGGATGAGGTGACAAAGAACAAGACGATGCACAGTGTGGCGATCCCAACTGCGATATTGACCAGCACTGAAGACTCGAACATCGTACCGATCAAAACGAACAGCACCGTGGGGAGTGTGTCGATCGCGGCCTGTCCGTCGGACGTGACGATGGGCGACGATAAGAATTCAACCGCCGTGAGCGAGACTTGGGATCGCACGAATGTTCCGTCCTCTTGACGGATCAATTGCTTGTTCGCATCCAACTCGCCGACCCAATGCTGCGGCAGCGCGGGCATTGGCGGAGCGTTGGGCAAATCGGCTTGAGCAGCCAGTTGTTCTTGGAACGCTGTATGTTGCCGCAGTGTGGCCGTTCCAAAGGCGGTCAGCCACAGCACGGCGACGACCGTGGGGACCAGCACTACACCAGTGATGAATTCGCGGATGGTCCTACCGCGCGAGACGCGCGCGATGAACATCCCAACGAACGGCGACCAACTGATCCACCACGCCCAGTAAAACACCGTCCAATCGTTCACCCAAGCTCGACTCTCCGCATTGAATGCGCCGGTGCGGAAGGAATTGAATGGTAGGACTTGCAAATAGGCACCCAGGTTCTCGATCGATGCACTTAAAAAGGCGACCAGGCCACCTCCCAAAATCAGCAATAGCATCAAGCCCAAGGCTAACGCGATATTCAGTTCGCTCAAGCGGCGGATGCCTGCATCTAATCCCAGCACCACCGAAATAGTTGCCAAGGCGGTGATGGCGGCAATCAGGCTGATTTGCATTCCCGTACCGCTCGGGATCCCGAATAAGAAAGATAGCCCCGCGTTGACTTGCTTGGCACCAATGCCCAGCGATGTCGCCACGCCCATCAGCGTGGCGAGAATAGCCAGCGTATCGATCACATCTCCCAATCGGCCCCAAACGCGATCACCAAGCACTGGGTGCAGCAACGATCGGAAGCTGAGCGGCATTCCCAGGCGAAATCCAAAAAAGGCTAGCGACAGACCGACGACTGCGTACAACGCCCAAGGATGAAGCCCCCAGTGAAAAATCGTGACGGCCATCGACAACCGCGTCGCATTCAGACCGTCGGCGAATCCCGGCGGCGGTGATTGAAAGTGATAGATCGGTTCGGCCACACTGAAGAACAGCAAGCCGATTCCCATGCCAGCACTGAACAGCATGGCGAACCAAGACAAGTTGCTAAACTCGGGTCGCTCGTCGTCCCGTCCTAGTCGGACATGGGCGAACCGTCCCGTCGCCAACCAGAAAGCGAAACCCAAAAAACCGGACATCGAGGCTACGTACAGCCAACCGAAGCGATCGCCGATCCAGTCGCGAAGGCTTAAGCAGCGGTCCAGCAACTCGGGGCCGCCGAACAGAATGCTGACCACGACCAGCGCAATCACCATCAGCGCAGCCGCAGGAAAGACGACTGGGTGTATCTCGAAGTGCTTGCCGATGCGCAGTCGAGGGAGTTCGGAGGTGGTTTTGTTGAAAGTCAATAAACTAGACGGCAGTAGGTTTAGCGAAGAGAGGCTTGGCGAATAGAAAAATGCCCCACGCCAGATAGCCCTGTTTTCCGCCGTCGACCCAGCGTTGCAAGCCGGCTTTCATTTGCGACAGATATTCTGCTGAAATGTCCTGTGACAATTCTGCATGCAGCGCCTCAGTCGTCTCCAGCACTCGTCGGTAATGGTTGACTAACTGGTCGGTATGGTCTGAAAACTCCAACTCCTGCCAGCCCAATTCCGCAGCCACGCGGCGATAGAAGTGGGGCGAGCCAAAATCGGTCAGATGAATGCGGGCTAGTATTGCGTCCAAGACACCTTCCGGACAGTCATCGCTTTGCATTGGGTCGGTAAACACAAACCGGCCACCGGGCTTGAGCACCCGATCGACTTCCGTCAGCACGCGCCGGCGGTCGCCAGCATGCAAGATGGCATCTTGGGACCAAACGAAATCGACCGAGGCATCGTCGACTGGCAAGGCTTCGAAGGTTCCATCGAGCACCTCGATGCGATCGG